>CAYUDA010000051.1:0-9878 GCA_964443425.1 uncultured Acidimicrobiaceae bacterium | reverse complement strand
CCTGCGGCACCACCGGGAACGAGAAGGCGACGACGTAGATGCCGGCGTCGAGGAGACGACCGGCCATCTCGGCGGCGAGGTGGGCGTCCCCGAGCATCACCGGGATGATGGGATGGTCGGCTCCGGCGAGGGTGAAGCCGGCTTCCTCCATCCGTGACCGGAAGGAGCGCGCGTTGTCTCGGAGCCGGGCCCGCAGCTCGCCGCCGGCGGCGAGCATCTCGAGGGCACGCAGCGAAGTGGCGGCGATGACCGGCGCCAGGGTGTTGGAGAAGAGGTAGGGGCGGGACCGCTGCCGCAGCCAGGCGACGATCTCGGCCCGACCCGAGGTGTAGCCGCCGGAGGCGCCGCCGAGGGCCTTGCCGAGCGTGCCGGTGAGGATGTCGACCCGGTCGCCGACCCCGCACTGCTCCGGAGTGCCGCGTCCTGTCTCGCCGACGAACCCGACGGCGTGGGAGTCGTCGACCATCACGAGGGCGTCGTGGCGGTCGGCCAGCTCACAGATCGCGGCGAGGTTGGCGACGATGCCGTCCATCGAGAACACCCCGTCGGTGGCGATGACTCGGAATCGGGCGTCGGCCGCTGCTTCGAGCTGGCGTTCCAGGTCCGCCATGTCGTTGTTGGCGTATCGGAGGCGGCGGGCCTTGCAGAGCCGGATGCCGTCGATGATGGAGGCGTGGTTGAGGGCGTCGGAGATCACGGCGTCCTCCCTGCCGAGCAGCGCTTCGAAGAGGCCGCCGTTGGCGTCGAAGCACGACGAGTAGAGGATCGAGTCCTCGGTGCCCAGGAATTCGCTGAGGGCGGTCTCGAGGGCGCGGTGCACGGTCTGGGTGCCGCAGATGAACCGCACCGACGACATCCCGTACCCGAACCGGTCCACCGCGGCCGCGGCGGCGGCGACGAGGTCGGGGTGGTTGCAGAGGCCCAGGTAGTTGTTGGCGCAGAGGTTGACGACCTCGCGCCCGTCGTCGAGGCGGATCACCGCGTCCTGGGGGGAGTCGATGATGCGTTCGTGTTTGAACAGACCGGCGGCGCGGACCTCGGCGGTTCGGCCGGCGAGATGTTCGAGGAACCGAGGGTGCATGTGACCTCCCTCCCGCCGAGTCTATCCGGCGCCGCGGCCGGGACGGGGAGACGGGCCGGCTACCGGGACGGCGGCGTTCCGGCGCCGAACGCCCGCCTCAGTGCCCGCAGATGGGAGGCACGCGACGCGGCGGCGTCTTCCGGAAACGGGTCGGCCATGTCGGGCCCGATCCCGAGGGACCCACCGTTGCGCGGCGCCGAAGATGCCTCCATCGCCGGGCCGGTGGCAGCGACGTTCTCGGCCCGCGGCAGCCGCAGCAGGAAGCTGGTCCAGCCGAGGGTGCGGCCGTAGCCGAGGTCCCCGCCCATCCCAACCGCCAGCGACCGCGCCACCGCCAGACCGAGCCCGGTGGTGCCGGTGAGCAGCACCTGGCGTCCGTTGTGGACGAGCCGGTCGAACATGCGCAGTTCCACCTCGGGAGGGAGCCCGGGCCCGTCGTCGGCGAAGGTGCAGAGCACGTTGTCGTCCTGCACCGCCACGGCCACCTCGATGCGGGGGCCACCGTGATTGACGGCGTTGGAGAGTACGTTGCGGGCGATCTGGCGGACCCGGATCGGGTCGGCCCACACCTGGACCCTGCGACCCCGGATGTTCACGACCTGCCCGTTGCGCCGGAACGGGGCCGCCACCGATTCGAGTTCTGCGAGGAGATCCGTCGCCACCGGCTCGTACGCGACGGCGTCGTCGTCGAGCCAGCTCGCCACCACCAGATCCTCGACCATGCGAGCCAGCTCCGCCGAGTCATGGTTGATGAGCTCGACCAGTTCCATGGCCTCGGAGGGGTCGACGATTCCGTGCTCGATGAGCAGTTCGCTGAATCCGAAGATCGTGGTGAGAGGGGAGCGCAGCTCGCCCGAGATGTCGGTGATGAGGGAGTCCTTCGCCCTACTGAGCTGCTGCTCCGCTTCCAGTTTGGCCTCGATGGCACGATGGGCGTGCCGGTTCTGCTGCCGGACGACGAGGCGGAAGCCGCTGATGGCGACGACCGGGACGAGGAACGTGACGAGGAGGCGGAAGGCGATCTGGATGTGGGCCGAGAAACCCTCGACTTCGATCCAGGTTCGCACCGCGACACCCACCACCAGCACGGTGGCGACCACCACCACGATCGTGGCCACCGCAGGTGCGATCATTCGCTTGCGGAACTTGAGGCTGCTCGGGCCTTCCATAGCTGGAGGTATCGGCATTCCCGGCCGCGTTTCCGCAGCACCGTTGTCGGGACTCCCGTTGTGACTAGCTCGGTCTAGTCACACGATCCGCCGGTCGCTTGCCCAGCGTGCCAGCTCGTGCCGGCTCGACAGCTGCAGCTTGCGCAGCACCGACGAAACGTGGGTCTCGACCGTCTTGACCGAGATCGAGAGCCGCCGCGCCACCTGCTTGTAGGCGTAGCCGCGGGCGATCTGGCGCAGCACCTCCCGCTCACGGGGAGTGAGCTGGTCGAGTTCCGGGTCGGAGGGGACCGGGATGCTCTGGCCGAAGGCGTCGAGCACGAATCCGGCGAGACGGGGGGAGAACACGGCGTCGCCCTCGGCGACCCGTTCCACCGCCACCACCAGGTCGGCAGGGGAGATCGTCTTGGTGACGTAGCCGCGGGCGCCGGCCCGGATCATGGCGATGACGTCCTCTGGGTCGTCGGAGACGGAGAGGGCGAGGAACCGGACGCCGGGATGGGTCTCCAGCACGTTGCGGATGACCGAGATCCCGCCGCCACCCGGCATGTGGACGTCGATGAGCACCACGTCGGGGGCGAGACGGCGGATGGCCGTCACCGCCTCGTCGACCTCGCCGGACCAGCCACACACGTCGTAGTGCTCCTCGAGTTCGGTGCGGACTCCGGTGAGGAACAGCTCGTGATCGTCGACGAGGAAGACGCTGACGGCGCTCATGACGTCTCCCTCGGCAGGGTGAGGCGCACTTCGGTACCTTCGCCGGGCTGGCTCACGATCTCGGCGGCGCCCCCGTGGCGGCGCATGCGGCCGACGATGGAGTCCCTGATGCCTCGACGGTCCTCGGGGACGGTGGAGGGATCGAAGCCGCCGCCCTGGTCGGACACGTAGACCTCGATCGACCCGGGTTCGACCTCCATGAACACCGACACCCGCCCGGCGCCGGAGTGACGGGCGGCGTTGGCGATGGCTTCCCCGGTGGCCGCGGCGAGGGCCCGGGTGGGGGCGTCGAGCGGAGCGTCGCCGACCCTCACCACCTCGACGGGGACTCGGTGGTCCTGTTCGATGCGGGCGGCGAGCTGCTCGATCATCGTCCCCAGTTGTGCGCCGTCGTCGTCGTGGTGATGCCCGTAGAGCCACCGGCGCAGTTCCCGCTCCTGACCCCGGGCCAGGGTCACCATCTGGCGAGGATCGTCACTGCGCTGGATGAGGGCGAGGGTCTGCAGCACCGAGTCGTGGAGGTGGGCTGCCATCTCGGCGCGCTCCTGGGATCGGATACGATCGAGCCGTTCCTTTCCCAGGTCCCGGACCAACCCGAGCACCCAGGGTCCGAAGAGGAGCATGAACCCGGCGGCGGTGAGGGCGGCGGCGACGATGGCGGGCCCGAGGTCGGACATGGTCCCGAGGTTGCTGATGAGCGTCGCCAGCCCGGCAACCATGACCAGGGCTCCGATGGCGATGCGGAGACGTCCCGGGTTGGAGTCGGTGATCGCGGCGCCGAGGCCTCCCGGTCCGGCTGCCCCCGGCCGGTCCCACATGGCGGCGGTGCCGAACGACACCAGCGTGACCGCCCACATCAGGCTGTCGCCGAACCAGATGCCCACGGTGCGGAGCAGCACGAGTGCGCCGAGGAAGATGAGGCCGAGGCCGGCGAGCTGGCGCTGGGTGGTGGGAGCCCGCGGGGTCACATCCTCGAGCCGGTCGACGGTCAACGCCCACCCGGCCAGGTACAGCGCCACCCCGATGCCGCCGGCGAAGGCGAGCACGATGAAGGCGGCACGCACGTAGGTGGTGCGGACGCCGAGCCGGTGGGCGATCCCGCCCGCCAGCCCGCTGATGACACGGTCGTCGGCGTTGCGGTAGAGGAGAGCATCGATGCGGCGCATCGCCGAGATCGCTTCCGTCTGGAGGTTGGTGCCGGTGGCGATGGCTGGCTCCCATCGTGGCGTCGGGTGACCGCGATGATGTTGTCACACAGCGCCTGCGGCGACAACCGGGCGTTACCCCGAGATGGGAGACCTCGTCTCAGGGTTGTCATCGGGGAATCCCCGATACCCTGCGGGATCACCGGCAGGCATGCTGGGAGCATGATGAACGACACGACCACAACAACCCGTCCTCTGGAGACGTCGACACGACGCCTCGAACGCTCCCGCGACGACCGCGTCATCGCCGGGGTCGCCGCCGGCATCGCCAACCACTACGAGATCGGGGTCGGCTGGGTCCGCCTCGGGTTCGTCGTGACCTCGTTCTTCGGTGGGTTCGGGGTGCTGCTCTACCTACTCGGATGGGTCGGCCTCCCGGAGGAAGGGGAGGAGCATTCCCTGGCGGCCTCCAGCGTCCGCGACCTCGAAGGAGCCCGCAGCTGGCTCGGCCTGGCCTTCATCGTTCTGGCGGCGGTGATCGTCCTCGCCGGATTCGAGTTGGTACGGCCGGGACTGCTGTGGGCGGCCGCCCTCGTTTTGGTGGGGGTGCTGCTCTACCGAGGCGATCTGCCCGATCCGATCGGGAGGCATTCGCGACCGAAAGACGGCGCACCGCTTCCGGACGGCACGCCGGCCCCGCCGGCCCCTCCCGGCATCGCCACACCACTCTCGCCCGACGCCACGCCACCCGACACCGGATCTCCCCTGACCGCGCCCCACTCCGGCGACGGAGCGGATGGAGACAGCGGCGTTCCAGCCGCGGGCGTGGCGGCGGCCGGCGGCGGTGTCGTCGACACCGTGAACCTGCCGTCGCCACCGCCCCCCATCGGGAGCGACGAGATCCCCCCACCACCGCCGCCGCCCCCCGTGCCGGCCCCACGTCGGGAGGCCGAGCCCTCCCGGCCCCGGCGCCGCCGGTCACTGCTGGGTCGGTTCACCATGGGGACGATGCTGATCGTGCTCGGCGTGATGGGGCTGTTCCATGCCGCCGACGTGATCGAACCCACCGCGCGCCAGTACGTCGCGGCGGCGGTGGTCACGGTCGGATTGGGCCTCGTGGTGGGGACCTGGTGGGGCAGGGCGCGCACCCTCATCTTCTTCGGAATCCTCCTCCTGCCGCTGCTGGCGGGAGCGAGCCTGGTACGGGTTCCCCTCGACGGAGGGTTCGGCGACCCGGTGTACCGGCCAGCCACCGTGGCCGACGTGGCGGATGAGTACCGGCTCGTCGGCGGGCAACTCACCCTCGACCTGGGCGACATCGATCTGGACGCCGGCCCCGTCGCCGTCGAACTGACCAACGCCTTCGGGTCGCTCGAGGTCATCGTGCCCCGCGACGCCGGCGTGACCATCACCGCCCGCGTCGGGGCAGGCGACCTCACCCTTCCGGGCGTCGACGCCAACGGCGTCGACGTGGAGCGCTCCCTGGTGCTCGAAGGGGACGGGGACCTGACGCTCGACATCGAGGTGGGCTTTGGCGAGATCCGGGTCGTCCGGACAGAACGATAAGGAGGTCTCATGAAACGACACAGGTTTGACATGGTCTCGTTCCTCGCCGGGGTGATCCTGCTTGCCTTGAGCGTTCCGTTCCTGTTCTCCGACGTCGCCTTCAGGCCGGCGCGGGGCCGATTGATCGTGCCCGGGATCCTGGTGATCGCCGGGGTGGTGATGCTCAGCGCCGGTCGGGACCGCGACAGAGCCGAGGTCCCGGCTCGGGTCGATCCCGGCCCGGCGGCGTTCGACGACCCCGTCGGAGACGGCGGCACCGCACCCTGATCAACCGGCGGCGTCGATGCGCCGCACCACTAGCAGGCCGTCCTCCGGGGCGGCCTGCAACGCGAAGTCGAAACGGTCGATTGCCAGGCACAGCTCCAGGTCGTCCCGGTGGGCCCAGGGGGCAGCACGGAGACGCTCCGCGCTGGGGGAACCGGCCGCCCGCCTCCGCACCGCGGCGACATCGAGGGTTCCGGTGAGGGCGGCTTCCAGATAGTCGGCGGTGGCTTCGTCCTCCTCTGCGGGCTCGACGCCGGCGCGACCGGATGCGACGATCGTGACCGCCTCGTGGTGGCGGACCGCCCGGGCGGTAGCGCCGGCGACGGCGAGGCTCGCCGGGTAGAGGGGACCGGCGCCCGCTTCCCAGGCGGCCTGGGCGCAGCGAGTTCCCGCCATGGTGCGCTGCACCAGTGTGCGTCCCACCAGGTGCGGGGTGTCCCGGATCTCGCCGGGGGAATTGCCCCCGTCGAAGCCTTCGGGCCTGGCGCCACCCTCTTCGCCGATCAACCAGGCCCCCTCGACGGCGGCGGCGACGGTCCGAGCCTCCTCGAGTCCGGCGGTGAGGATCACCCGGTCCGCCCCGGCAGCCAAGGCGTAGGCGACGGTGGTGAACGCCCGGAAGGTGTCGATGACGACGGTGGGACCGGAGGCACGGGCGGCCCCGGCGAGGCCGAGGAGGCGGGTGACCTGCATGGGATCAACCTAGACGACTGGAGGCCACCCCGGGCCGAAGCGCCTGCAACGAAGGGTCGTATTCGGTAGCCTGCAGCGGAGAAGGCATCATGGTACGACCGCGCAAGTCCATCAATCCGGGTTCGCTGGGCGAACCGGATCACCCGGTCCCTTCCTCTGGGAGGTTCGTGAAGGGACGCTACGCCGCCACGGGGCGGGCTGTGCCCGCCGGCGACGAGGAAGGGCCCTCGACCGACATGCCGCCGATCTCGAAGTACGCGGGGCGGGCGACCTCGGCACCGCCACCCGGCACTCACGTCGAAGCGGCGCCGGTGCGGAAACCGGCACCGGTGGTACCGGAACCGGAGGACCCGTCGATCTCGTTCACCGTCGATCTCACCGCGGCGGAGGACGACGAGCCGGAGCGCAGCACCTACTACCAGCGTCACCGGGCCGAGCTTCCCCGGCTCGGGATCGAGCCGGTCGACCGTGAAGAGGAACCCGCCGGGCCGCCGCTGCGATGGGCGCTGCTGGAGCGCCACCGCAAACGCCGTTAGCCGTCGGCAACGGTGGCGCACGCCGTCACTGTTCGTCTGGGGTGCAGGCGTCCCCCAGCGGCTCGATGCCGAGGGCGGCGATCGCCTCCTCCGGCGTCGAATCGAGCACGAGCTGCACGTGCTCCTGGATCAGGTCCACGTCGGGGACCTGGCGACCTTCGTCGGTGACCTCAGCGAGGTAGGTCGGGGGGATGAACCGGACCGAGACGATCGAGTCGAGGTCGACGACCGGGAGCAGGTCGATGAGGTCGGGAATCCGGCTCAGCGGGATGTCGGTCTGCAGCGTGTCTTCCAACACCCCGGCGATCCGCGGGTAGGCGAGGAGCAGCTCGGCCGGGTCGGACTGTTCCAGCACCGCGTCGAGCACACACCGTTGCCGGCCCATCCGGGCGTAGTCGTCGGCGTGGCGCCGGGCCCGGACGTAGGCGAGGGCGAGGTGCCCGTTGAAATGCTGCGGGCCGGGCAGGATGTCGATGTATTCGGTGCTGACGCCGTCTTCGTGCGGGTAGGTCTCGTCGACGATGCGGAACGGGACGTCGATGTCGACCCCGCCGAGGGCGTCGACGATGCCGATGAAGCCGTCGAGCGTCACCAGTGCGTAGTAGTGGATGGGGATGCCGAGCAGCTCGCCGATCCCGGCCTTGATGGCGTTCTCCTCCGGGGTGCCGGGCCCGGGGAAGGCATCCGGGTACTCCGAACCGGCGATGTACAGGTCGTTGAGGAGGCGGGGGAAGCAGTGGCAGTCCCACACGCCCATCCCGTCGGGCAGCGGCACCTGGGACCAGTTGCGGGGGATGCCGAACATGGCGACGTCGCCCGATTCCGGGTCGATGCTGACCACGATCATGGTGTCGGTGCGGATGCCGGTGCGTCCCGCCCCGGCGTCGCCGCCCAGGAGCAGGACGTTGAGGCGGTCGAGACCGTCCCACAGGGCGGGCCCCGCAGGCTCGCTGGTGGTGGTCGAGGTCCCGGTCGATGCCTCGCCGCTGGAAGCCGTCGTGGTGGAGGTGGTGGTCGTCGCCTCGTCCTCGGCGAACACGGTGGTGATGAGGTTGTATTGCACCAGGTCGTAGTAGGCGACGGCGGCGTGAGGCACGATCAGTACCAGCACCATCGCCGCGGCGGCGACGGCGCCGACCCCTCGCGGCCGCCGGTCGGCCCGGGCCGGGCGGTCGATCGTCGCTTCGGCGCAGCGGTAGGCATCGTCGGCGGCCCAGATCCGGTAGCCGAACAGGACGATGTTGCCGACCATGAGGGCGCTGAGGAACCGGGGTTTGAAGGCCGCCTTGATGACGCCGAGCCGGTCGAGGGTGAAGATCACGGCGAGGGTCAGCAACACGGCGTCGATTCCGAGCAGGATGAGACCACGGCGTACCCGCCCGGCGTAGGTCTGGCCGGCCCCGGGCACGATCGCCGACATGCCGGCGGCGAGCAGCGGCCGGGCTCGTCGCGACGCTGATGGCGCGCTCGGTGTGGGGCGCATCCGGACATGCTAGGAGCCGAGGTGGGGCGCCTGGCTTGTAGGGTGTTGGCCGTGCCGGCGCACCGGGCCGGCCATCGACAGGACGACCTGACATGATCGACGAACCGGGATCCGGGGCGCCCTCCGAGCCGTCGCCGCCCAGATCCGATCCGGCCCGCACCCGCTTCGCCCACCTCTCCGAGGACGGCACCGGGTACATCCTGGCCGGGAGCCTGGTGGCCGGCATCGCCGCCTACGCCTATCAGATCCTCGGGGGCCGCACCCTCGGGGCGGAGGCGTTCGCTCCGGTGTCGGTGCTGCTCACCATCCACTTCCTCACCTTCATCGTGATCTTGCTGCCGATCGAGCAGCTGATCATCCGGCGCCTCACCCTCGACCGCACCGCGGTGGGTGTCCCGCCGCGGGCCCTCGTCCTGGCGTCGGCCACCGTGGTTGGGGCGACGCTGTATGCCGGGCTGCGGGTCGACGAGCTGCTCAACGGCGACCGCCGCTTCATTGTCTTCACCGGGTTCACCGTGGTGGTCCACACCCTCTTCGCCGTCGCCCGCGGCCACCTCGCCGGGTTCCGGCGCTTCCGCGAGTACGGCCTCGCCAGCGGCGGGGCGTCCCTCTTCCGGCTGCTGGTGGCGATGGCGGTGCTGGCGGTGCGTCCCTCGGCGTCGGGGGTGGCGATCGGCCTCATCGCCGGTCCCCTCATCGTGATGGTGTGGCGGCCGTTCCGGCCTGTCGAGGTGAATCGCCCGGCTCTGGCCGACCACGAGCTCGCCAACGTGCCCGATCGTGGCTTGCTGTCGGGACTGGTGCTGTCCTCGGCGGCGTCGCAGATGCTGCTGCTGGCCGGACCGCTGGTCGCCGCCGCCCTCGGCGCCGTCGACGTGGCGGTGAGCAGCATTTTCGCCATGTTCACCCTGTTTCGGGCACCGCTCACCTTCGGCTACAACCTCATCGCCCGCATCTTGCCGCCGTTCACCGAGATGGCGGCCCGCCGGGAACGGCGCGAGCTACGGGCCTGGGCGCGGGGGATGGCCTACGCCTCCGCCGTGCTGGCGTTGCTCGGGGCCGTGGCCGGCTTCCTGCTCGGTCCCCAGCTCGTCGCGCTGGCGTTCGGGGCGGATTTCCGTCCCGGCCGGGCGGCGGCGGCCCTCGTCGCCGGCGGGGTGCTGCTCGCCGGGGCCGGCCTGTTCGTGGCGCAGATCCTGGTGGCGCGGGGCCGCCCCTTCGTCC
>CAYUDA010000050.1:0-9947 GCA_964443425.1 uncultured Acidimicrobiaceae bacterium | reverse complement strand
CGCCGGAACTCGTCGAGGGGCATGTGGTACGACTCGGTCATCAGCTCATCTCCCGTGGCGACGCCATGGGCGCAAACTAGTGCCCTCGGCGGCCGTCCAGACCTTGGGAGGGACACCGGAGCCGCCGTGCTCTCAACCCAGGGCTCCAGATCACGAAAACGCGGCCTCTCAACCCTGGGTTGCAGGGCTTTCGTCCCCGTTGCGCTCCTGGTGGCGCAGCAGGCCGATGACGAGACCGTCGGCGACCGCCTTCCAGGAGGCGTCGATGATGTTCGGGTGGACGCCGACGGTGCC
Organism: uncultured Acidimicrobiaceae bacterium; assembly: GCA_964443425.1. GTDB lineage: Bacteria > Actinomycetota > Acidimicrobiia > Spongiisociales > UBA5794 > CAYQEC01. The sequence goes on along the minus strand of CAYUDA010000050.1, from coordinate 9,653 downwards.
CCAGACCTGGTCGCCGTCGGAGTGCTCGCACAGCACCCGCACCCGGGCGCTGGTGCCGTCGGACGAGTCGAGGTCCCGCACCCGGTAGTCGGTGAGGCGGATGTCGTCGACCTGCGGGTGGGCGCCCCGCAGGGCGGCCCGCAGCGCCCGGTCGAGGGCGCTCACCGGACCGTCTCCCTCCGCCGTGGTCACCACCCGCCCGTCGCCGACGTGGGCCTTCACGGTCGCTTCGGCCACCACCTCGCCGTCGCGGTGCTCGACGAAGACCCGGTACGACTCCAGCTCGAAGAACTCCTGCTTCCAGCCCTGCGCTTCCCGCAGCAGCAGCTCGAAGGAGCCGTCGGCGGCCTCGAACTGGTAGCCGAGATGCTCCAGGTCCTTGATGCGATCCACCACCGCCTGGGCGTCCTGCGGCGTCAGCTCGAGGCCTTGGGCCTTCGCCTTGGCGAGCACGGTGGAGCGTCCCGCCAGCTCGGAGACAACCACCCGGGTGGCGTTGCCGACCATGTCGGGGTCGAGGTGCTCGTAGGCGTCGCTTTTGCGGGCCAGGGCGGAGGTGTGGAGGCCTGCCTTGTGGGTGAAGGCGGAGGAACCCACGTAGGGGAGATGGGGATCGAGGGTGAGGTTGATCACCTCGGCGACATGGTGCGACACCGTTGTCAACCGGGAGAGCCGGTCCTCCGGCACCGTGGTATATCCCATCTTGAGGGACAGGTTCGGGATCACCGAGCACAGGTCGGCGTTGCCGGTCCGTTCCCCGTAGCCGTTGATGCACCCCTGCACCTGGAGCACGCCCTCCTGTACCGCCGCCAGCGAGTTGCCGACCGCCATGCCCGAGTCGTTGTGGAAGTGGCAGCCGAGGGCGGCGTCGCCCAGCGCCTCGCCCACCTCGCCGACGATGCGGCGCACGTCCTCGGAGAGGAAGCCCCCGTTGGTGTCGCACAGCACCAGCCGCTCCGCCCCCGCCTCGTGGGCGCCGCGCAGCACCGCCAGGGCGAAGTCGGGATTGGCCCGGTAGCCGTCGAAGAAGTGCTCGGCGTCGAAGAACACCCGCCGTCCCTGCGAGCGGAGGTAGGCGACCGAATCGGCCACCATCGCCACCGCCTCATCGAGGCTGGTGCGCAGGGCATACTCGACGTGGTAGTCCCACGCCTTGCCCACCAGGCAGATGACCCCGGTGTCGGCCGCCAGCAGGGCGGCGAGCTGGGCGTCGTCCTCGGCGGCCGCCTTGGCGTGCCGGGTCGATCCGAACGCCACCAGCTCGGCGGTGGAGAGATCCAGCTCGGTCTTGGCGCGGGCGAAGAACTCGTCGTCCTTCGGGTTGGCGCCCGGCCAGCCACCCTCCACATACGCGACCCCGAGCGAGTCGAGCAGGCGGGCCACCGCCAGCTTGTCGCGCGCCGTCAGCGAGATCCCCTCCTGCTGAGTCCCGTCGCGCAAGGTGGTGTCGTAGATCTCGACGCTTCGGGCGGTCATGGTGTCACTCCTGGGGGCCGGTCTCGGGTGGGTGGAGGCAAAACAAAACCCTCCGGGAGGCGGAGGGTCGAGGGGCGCACACGCCTATGGAAGGCGCATACGCCTACGTAATCGCGATGGTGGTCGGGCGGACGGTGCTCGTCATGGTTCACGCAGTATGGACCAAGCCCGCGAGGCGGTCAAGGCGGCGCCGCCGGGATCGATGCCTCCGGGCCCGGATGCATTGGGGGGAATCGGCGCCGTCCGGTATTCTCGCCATCGTGATCATGACGTCGACGACCTGGTGGCGCTGGCTGGACTGACGGCCGCGGCGCGCCAGCAGGGACACGCCGGAGGCCGGAGGCCCCGGCGTTTCTCGTTGCAGCGGAAGGAGTGGCGGTGGAGAAGAAGGGCACGGTGTTCTCGGGGCTGCAGCCCACGGGCAACGTCCACATCGGCAACTACCTCGGCGCGCTCCGCAACTGGGTCGAGCTGCAGGACGACTACGACGCCGTCTACTGCGTCGTGGACCTGCACGCCATCACTGTCGACTACGACCCGAAAGAGTTCCACGACGATCGGCTGGCGGCGGCGAAGGTGCTGCTGGCGATGGGCATCGACCCGGATCGTTCCCTCTTCTACTACCAGAGCCAGGTGCCGCAGCACAGCGAACTGTCCTGGATCCTCGGCACCTTGACCCCCACCGGGGTGCTCAACCGCATGACCCAGTACAAGGACAAGCTGGCCCGCGGCGTCTCCGCCAACCTCGGCCTCTACTCCTACCCGGTGCTGATGGCGGCCGACATCTTGCTGTTCCGTGCCACCCTGGTCCCCATCGGCGACGACCAGCGCCAGCACCTCGAGATGACCCGGGACCTGGCGGAACGCTTCAACAACCGGTACGGCGAGGTGTTTCCGATTCCCGAGGCTCTCATCCCCGAGACGTCGGCCCGCATCATGTCCCTCACCGACCCCACCACCAAGATGTCGAAGTCCGACCCCAACGAGCGGAGCCGCATCCTGGTGCTCGACCCGCCCGACCTGGTCCGCAAGAAGGTCAAGTCGGCGGTCACCGACTCGGAGCCGACGGTGCGCTACGACTGGGACGCCAAACCGGGCATCTCCAACCTGTTGGAGATCATGTCCGGCTGCACCGGCCGGCCGGTGCTCGATCTCGCAGACGAATACGCCGACGGCGGCTACGGCGCCTTCAAGGAGGCGGTGGCCGAGGCGGTCATCGCCGCCCTCGCCCCGATCCGTAGCGCCTATCGCAACTTCGAGGACGCCGAGGTGGCCCGTCTCATGCAGCGAGGAGCGCTCGACGCTCGCACCCGCGCCGAGGGTTACCAGCAGGAAGTGCGCCGGGCGGTCGGCCTCGACCGCCTCTGATCCCGGCCCCGGCGGCGCCCCCCGACCTGCCTCCCACCACCCGGGTCGCGAAGTCCCGGACTCCGTCACCGCGCTCCGCAGAGGGCGCGGCGCCTGCTGGTACGCTGACGCTTCGCCGGCGCCAACGCGGAGGGGTACGTGGAGATCGAGATCGGTATCGCCAAGACCGGTCGTCGTGCCTGGGGCTTCGACGACATCGCCATCGTCCCGTCACGGCGGACCCGCGACCCCGACGACATCGACCTGAGCTGGGAGATCGACGCCTTCACCTTCGATCTGCCGTTGATGGCATCGGCGATGGACTCGGCGGTGAGTCCCGCCACCGCCATCGAGATCGGGCGCCTCGGCGGGCTGGCGGTCCTCAACCTGGAAGGGCTCTGGACCCGCTACCCGGACCCGACACCGGCCTACGCCAAGATCGCCGCCGCCTCCCCGGAGGACGCCACCCGCACCATTCAGGAGGTGTACGAGGCGCCGGTCGACCCCGCCCTGATCGGCCCCCGCATCGAGGAGATCAAGGCATCCGGGGTCCTCACCGCCGCCAGCCTCACCCCCCAGCACGTCGAGCGCTACCACCAGGAGGCGCTCTCCGCCGGTCTCGACATCCTCGTCATCCAGGGGACCGTCGTCTCCGCCGAGCACGTCTCTACCAAGACCGAACCGCTCGACCTGTTCCGGTTCATCGCCGACTGCGACGTGCCGGTGATCGTGGGTGGCTGCGCCTCCTACTCGGGGGCGCTGCACCTGATGCGCACCGGGGCCGCCGGCGTGCTCGTCGGGGTGGGACCCGGCGCCGCCTGCACCTCTCGCGCCGTGCTCGGCATCGGGGTGCCGCAGGCGACCGCCATCGCCGACGCCTCCGGGGCCCGGACCCGCTACCTGGAGGAGACGGGGCGCTACGTGCACGTCATCGCCGACGGGGGGATGCGCACCGGTGGTGACATCGCCAAGGCGATCGCCTGTGGCGCCGACAGCGTCATGCTCGGCTCCCCGCTGACGGCCGCCGAGGAGGCACCGGCCCATGGCTACCACTGGGGCATGGCCACCTTCCACCCCACCCTGCCTCGTGGCACCCGGGTGGCGACGGGACGGCTCGGCACCCTCGAGGAGATCCTGGTCGGGCCCGCCCACGAGAACGACGGGCGCCGCAACCTGTTCGGGGCGTTGCGCACCTCGATGGCGACCACCGGGCACGCCAACATCAAGGAGTTCCAGAAGGCCGAGGTGATGGTGGCGCCGGCGCTCCAGACCGAAGGCAAGCAGTACCAGCGGTCCCAGAGCGTCGGGATGGGCTGATGGGGGAGCACACCGGCTCGGCGGGGCACGCCTCGTCGGGTGACTTCGACCGGGTCCTCGTCGTCGACTTCGGGGCCCAGTACGCCCAGCTCATCGCCCGCCGGGTGCGGGAGGCCCATGTCTACTCCGAGATCGTGCCCCGCGACATCACCGCCGCCGAGGTGCGGGAACGCAACCCGGTGGGGGTGATCCTCTCCGGCGGGCCCCCGTCGGTCTACGCCGAGGACGCCTACGGCCTCGACCCGGAGATCCTCGAGCTGGGGATCCCCATCCTGGGGATCTGCTACGGCCACCAGGTCCTGGCCCATGCCCTCGGCGGCACCGTCGCCCGCACCGACATCGCCGAGTACGGCAGGGCCGACCTCGAGCTGAAGGGGGGCGGGCTGCTGTTCGCCGACCTCCCCGAGCGTCAGGTGGTGTGGATGAGCCACGGCGACACGGTCGTCGCGGCCCCGGAGGGGTTCCGGGTGACGGCCGCCACCGCCGATTCGCCGGTGGCGGCGATGGAGAATGCCGAGCGCGGCCTCTACGGGGTGCAGTTCCATCCCGAGGTCAGGCACACCGCCCGGGGCCAGGAGATACTCAAGCAATTCCTCACCCAGGCGTGTGGGGCGCGACCCACCTGGACCCACGTCAGCATCATCGAACAGTCGGTGGCGGCGATCAGGGCCGAGGTGGGCGAGCACCGCGTCATCTGCGGGCTGTCGGGCGGGGTCGACTCGTCGGTGGCGGCCGCCCTGGTGCACAAGGCGATCGGGGACCAGCTCACCTGTGTCTTCGTCGACCACGGGCTGCTGCGCAAGGGTGAGGCGGAGCAGGTGGAAGAGACGTTCCGTTCCACGTTTCGTACCAACCTGGTGCACGTCAAGGCGGAGGACCGTTTCCTGGAGCGCCTCGCCGGGGTCTCCGACCCGGAGCAGAAGCGCATGATCATCGGCGAGACCTTCATCCGGGTCTTCGAGGAGGTTGCCGCCGAGATCAGCGACGCCCGCTACCTGGTGCAAGGCACCCTCTACCCCGACGTCATCGAATCCGGCACCAAGGACGCCGCCAAGATCAAGAGCCACCACAACGTGGGTGGGCTGCCGGACGACATGGAACTGGACCTCGTCGAGCCGCTGCGGGACCTCTTCAAGGACGAGGTGCGGGCCGTCGGTGAGGAGCTGGGACTCCCCGAGGAGATCGTGTGGCGTCAGCCGTTCCCCGGGCCCGGATTGGCGGTGCGCATCATCGGTGAGGTGACCCGGGAACGCCTCGACGTGCTGCAGGACGCCGACGCCATCGTTCTCGAGGAGATCCGCCGCGCCGGGCTCTACCGGGAGCTGTGGCAGACCTTCGGGGTGCTGCCGGCGATCCGGTCGGTCGGGGTACAGGGCGACGGCCGCACCTACGCCTACCCGCTCATCCTGCGGGCCGTCACCAGCGACGACGCCATGACCGCCGACTGGGCTCGGCTCCCCTACGAGGTGCTGGAGCGCATCTCGTCACGGGTGATCAACGAAGTTCCCGGCGTCAATCGGGTCGCCTACGACATCTCGTCCAAGCCGCCGGCCACCATCGAGTGGGAATAGCGAGGCGTCCCGGCCCGAATCTCGTGCATCCCAGCCTCAAGCTGGCCCCTCAACAGGTCGATATCGCATCGTGCCCCCGCGTGCGGGGTCAATGCGTCGACCGAGAGGCTGTGTGTGAGCTGGAGCGCTGATCCGGAGCTTCAGGAGATGTTCCTCGAAGAAATCGAGGAACGTGTGGCGCGTCTGATCGAAGGCGGTCAGGCGATGCAGCGCGGTGAGGTGGATGCCGAACTCTCCGGGGCGATGCTGCGGGAAGGCCACACCATCAAGGGCACCTCCCGGGTCATGGGCTACGAGGCGATCTCCCGGGCCGGCTGGCTGATCGAGCAGCTGTGGCGTGGAATCCAGCACGGCGATATCGATCCCTACCCCAACCTGGGACGGGCCATCGAGGCCCTCGCCACCACCCTTCCCGCGGCCGCCAAGGCCGATCCCGACACCGGTACCCCCGAGCTGACCGAGGCGATCGCCCAGCTCAACCGGGTCAGCGGCGTCGGCGGCGATGACGAGCCCACCCCGCCGTCACCGCCGGCACCTCCCATTCCTCCCTCACCCCCCAACCCGCCGCCGCCGCCGTCGTCCGGGCCGCCACCGGCTCCCGAGGGCTCGGCGGGCGGCGCCTCCGGGCCCTCGGATGTCGTTGGGGCTCCTGAGCGGGACGCCGCGGACGCCACGAGCGACGAGGAGGAGGGCAAGGGCGCAACCGTGGTCCCCCTTCCCGGCGCGTTCGAAGCCGTCCGCGCCCCGGAGATTCCGGTCGCGGCCGAGCAGACCGCGGCCCCGGAGCCGGCTTCCGCCTCCAGCATCGAGTTCGACGTCGACAGCGACGACGCGGCGGAATGGACCGGCAGCCCCTCCGTGAGCGGACCCGATCTCGGCGGGCTCCTCGGCGCCCTCGAATCGTGGGCCACCGGGCAGACGATGATGGTGAGCGCCGGGCGCCTCTACCGGCTCATCAACTACGTCGCCGGAGTGCGCATCGAGCTGCAGGCACTCGCCAAGCGGCTCGGGGCGGCCGCCGGAGAGGACCTCACCGACGAGTACGTCGGCGGGGTTCGCCAGGACATCGAGACCATCGCCGAAACCACGGTGGAGCTGGAGGCCGACGCCCTCGGGCTCGCCGCGGTGCCGGTCAAGGAGATGACCAACACCCTGCCGCAGCTGGTGCGGTACCTCTCCAAGAAGCTCGGCAAAGAGGTCCGGTTCGAGGTGGTCAGCGACGAGGACCTGGCCCTCGACCGCCAGGTCCTCGACATCGTCTCCGACCCGATCCGCCAGCTCATCGTCAACGCCGTCTACCACGGGGTCGAAACACCGGCCGATCGTGAAGCCCTCGGAAAGCCCGCCACCGCGCTGGTGTCGCTCATGATGACGGTCAAGAACCACAAGCTCGAGATCGTCGTCAACGACGACGGCGGCGGTGTCAACTGGCCGGCGGTGCGTCTGGCGGCGGTCGAGCAGGGCTACTACGAGGCATCCGAGCCGAGCGATCCCGAGAAGCTGCAGCCGATCCTCTTCTTCCCCGGGTTCTCCACCTCTCCGGACAGCGAGCTCGGCTCGGTCGGGTCCGGCCTCAGCAACGTCGCCGAGGCGGTCGAGTCGCTCTACGGGCGTATCCGCCTCGAGTCGAGCGACAGCGGCACCACGGTCACCGTGGTGGTACCCACCACCCGCGACCTGCAGCGGGTCCTCATCGTCGACGCCGGGAACATGAAGTGGGGCATCCCGGAGGCCGCCATCGACGAGGTGGTGCCCGTCGCCGATGCCAAGATCACCGTCGGGGGAGGGGGCCGCCGTACCCTCTTCATCGACGACCAGGAGCACCGGGTCGTCAGCCTCGCCGACCTCGTCGGTGCCACCGATCCCCGGCCTGAGACCAAGTTCGTGCGGCTCACCCACCGGATCGGGTGTGCCGCCGTCGGCGTGCAGCGGGTGCTCGGTGTCCGAGAGGTCGCCGCCAAAGAGTTGGGTCCGCTGCTCGCCGGTCCTTCCCACATCACCGGCGCCGCTCTGCTCGGTGGCGGCGACGTGGTGCTGCTGCTCGACGCCGGGTCGCTGGTGCAGCGGTCCCAGGACGTCCCGCAGCCCCTCACCCCCGGGGCCCGGGTCCTGGTGGTCGACGACTCCCAGGGTGCCCGCGCCGTCGTCTCCGGGGCCCTCGCCTCGAGCGGCTTCACCACCAGCGTCGCCGGCAGCGCCGCCGAGGCGCTCGAGGTCCTCGCCGAGCAGGAGGTCGACGCCCTGGTCGTCGACTTCTCCATGCCGAACGAGGACGGCGTCGAACTGGTGCATCAGGTTCGGGAACTCTATGCCGGGCTTCCCATCATCATGCTCTCCGGCGTCGCCACTCCCGAGGATCAGGAACGGGCCGTCAATGCCGGAGTCGACGCCTTCTTCAACAAGGCCGACTTCCGTGAGGGTGCCCTCGCCGAAGCGCTGCGCACCACCATCGAGTCTGCCGCGGCGCAGAAGGGAGCGGCGGTCGGATCATGAGGATCCTCGTTGCCGACGACAGTGCCGTGCTCCGCAAAGGGGTGCGCCGGTTGCTCGAAGCCGGCGGGTTCGAGGTGGTGGAGGCCGAGGACGGTGTCGACGCCATCACCCGTTTCTACGAGCAACAGCCGGACCTGGTGCTGCTCGACGTCACCATGCCGCGGCTCACCGGATACGTGGTGTGCCGGCTCATCAAGGAGGACCCGGTGCTGGGCCACATCCCGGTCCTCATCCTCACCGGCCGTGACTCCGCCGAGGATCGCTACTGGGCGGACCGCTCCGGCGCCGACGGCTACATCACCAAGGACACCCTCGGCGAAGGCCTGGTCCAGACCGTCGAACACACGCTGGCCACCAGCGCCCTCACCGACCTGAATCGCTCCGTCGGCGATGCCCCCGCGTTGGGGGAAACCGACGTGCTCACCCGGGTCTGCGAGATGCTGGACCGCAAACTGTTCGAAGCCACCGTCATCAACGAGATCATCGAGATCGGCGCCAAGTCGCTGCGGTTCGAAGATACGGTGGCCGCCATCATCGAGCAGCTCGGACGCCTGGTGAACTTCGACGTCGCCGGGATCGCCATCGTGTCGCTTGGCCGCCTCTACGCCACCTCCCCGGGCAAGGTGAGCAACGCCGAACTCGACGAGGTGGTCGGACTCGCCAACCGCCACCTCCGGGCCGTCCTCGGACCCGACGAGGATCGGGGACTCGACATGGTCCTGCTCGACGGTACCGTCGACGACAGCGAACCGCCCCGCCATCTCGGGTCGATCTACGCCACCGCCCTGCTCGTCCACCGAGAGGTGGTGGGCATGCTGGTGCTGTCGTCCTTCCGCGTCGGCGCCTTCCCCGACCACGTGATCCGCACCATGCGCACCATCGAGTCGGCGGTGGCCACCATCGTCGACGCCGCGTACGCCTACGAGGAGACCGTCACTGCGGCGGCCCGCGCCAACCTGTCGGCGCTGTCGGGCTTCTGAGCCGGAACCGGCTGGTTCGACCCGGACTTACCACCGTGTAGTTCACCGGCTGCGGGTTCGTATAATCAGCTTCCCGATGCCGGATTCCGACCTCCTCGAGAACCTCAACCCCGCCCAGCGCGAGGCGGTCGCCGCCGTCGACGGCCCGATGCTGGTGCTGGCCGGCGCCGGATCCGGCAAGACCCGGGTGTTGACCCGCCGCATCGCCCACCTCATCCGCGACCGCGGCGTGTCGCCCTACGCCATCCTCGCCATCACCTTCACCAACAAGGCGGCGCAGGAGATGAAGGACCGGGTGGCGGCCCAGGTCGGCCCGGTCGCCCGCAACATGTGGGTCTCGACGTTCCACAGCGCCTGCTCTCGGATCCTGCGGAGGGAGGCGTACCGCCTCGGATACCGTTCAGCCTTCTCCATCTACGACCAGGCCGACTCGTTGCGACTGGTGACGATGTGCGTGCGTGACCTCGAT
>CAYUDA010000049.1:0-10044 GCA_964443425.1 uncultured Acidimicrobiaceae bacterium | reverse complement strand
CGGCCCGGTGCCGACCGGATGCTCGAACAGCTCGGGACCGCCGCCGCCGGTAGCGTCCAGCACTTCCTCCGGGAAGATCCCGAAGGCGGAGAACGCCACCTTCGACGCGAACGCCACGTCCGGCTGGCACAGCTCGAACTGCACCGTCAACTCGTCGACGGCGGTGATGCTCTTGAGCAGGCCGCCGTAGTCGCAGCTGTCGGCCGCCAGCGAGTAGCCCTCGAACATCGAGCCGGCCGTCGTCGTGGTTGCCTCTCCCGCGGCCGTCGTTGTCGTCTCGGCGGCCGTGGTCGTCGTGGTGTCTTCCGTGCTGCTCCCGCAGGCAGCGGCCAGCAAGGCCAGGACCGCCATCAGCAATAGCCATCGTTTGTTGAATTTCATGTCTATGGGTGCCTCCTTCCCCAGGGTGGATGAACCACCGCTGCAAAGTTAGCGGATTCGGACCGGCGAGGCCCCACGACGACGCACTCGGCGCCACCGGCGGCGGCCGCGACGCCTTGGATGTGCCGGGCCGATCCAATACTCTCCCGCTCATGGAACGAGTGCTCGTGGTCAACGGGCCCAATCTCAACCTGCTCGGGACCCGGGAACCCGAGGTCTACGGGACCACCACCCTGCCCCTCCTCGAGGCGTCGATCCGGACCTGGGGCGAGGAGTTGGATCTGGAAGTCGCCGCCTTTCAGTCGAACCACGAAGGCGCCATCATCGACCGCCTCCATCAGGCCGTCGGTGAGGCCGACGGGGTGGTGCTCAACGCCGGCGCCTACACCCACACCAGCTACGCCATCCACGACGCCGTCGTCGCCACCGGGCTCCCTACCGTCGAGGTCCACATCTCCAACATCCACGCCCGTGAGCCGTGGCGCCGCGTCTCGCTGACGGCTCCCGCCTGCGTCCACGTCATCTTCGGCCGCGGCGTCATCGGGTACCGGGATGCCCTTCGCCATCTCGCGTGGCGGGCGGCCTGGCCGGTGACGGCGGTGCGCTATGCCTCCGGATCCCACCACGAAGCGGACCTGCGGGTCCCCGAGGGGAAGGGGCCCTTCCCGGTCGCCGCCTTGTTCCACGGCGGCGCCTGGCGCGATCCGTGGACCCGGGATCTGATGGACGGCCTCGCCGTCGACCTGGCGAGGCGGGGCTGGGCCACCTGGAACGTCGAGTACCACCGGGTTGGCGCCGGGGGCGGGTGGCCGACCACGATGACCGACGTCACCGCCGCCCTCGACGCCCTCGCCGACCTCGCCGTCCCTCACCGCCTCGACCCGACCCGGGTCGTCACCGTCGGTCACGAGGCCGGCGGTCAGCTGGCGTTGTGGGCCCGCCCCCGCCCCTCACTCGTCGACGGCGGAGCCGAGCGCGCTCCGGCCGTCACCGTGACCGCAGTGGTCGGCCTCGCCCCCCTCGCCGACCTGGCCGCGGCGCATCGCCGCGGGGTGCGCGACGGTGCCGTCGAGCAGTACCTGCGGCGGAACCCGCAGGACGGGGCGGAGCGCTACGCTCTCGCCTCCCCCGCCGAACTGCTCCCGCTCGGCGTCCCCCAGGTGGTGGTGCACGGGGCCGCCGACCAGCAGGTGCCGGTCGCGCTGAGCCGGGAGTATGCCGGTGCCGCCGCCCAGGCGGGTGATCCCACCGTCTACCACGAGATCGAGAACGCCGGCCACCACGACCTCGTCGATCCCGCCTCGGAAGCGTGGCAGGTCGTCGCCGCCGAGTTCGACGGGCTCCGTTAGCGGTCCCGGTTCAGCCGGATCGCTCCACCAGGTCCCGGATGCGCCGGAGTCCTTCCACCAAGTCGGCGTCGCCGAGGGCGAAGGAGAAGCGGGCGTAGCCGGGTGCCCCGAAGGCCTCCCCGGGAACGACCGCAACCTTGATCTCGTCGAGGAGCAAGGCGGCCAGCTCGAGCGTGGTGGCGGCACTTGCGCCCCCCAAAGGGCGGTTGAGCAGGCCCTTCATCGAGGGGAACGCATAGAAGGCGCCCTCCGGCTCGGGACACGCCACCCCGTCGATGGCGTTCAGCATCTCGTGCATGACGCGGCGCCGCCGGTCGAAGGCGGCCCGCATCTCGACCACCGAGTCCATCGGACCCTGCACCGCGGCGAGGGCGGCCCTTTGGCTGACGTTGGCGACGTTCGAGGTCATGTGGCTCTGGAGCCGGATCGCTCCGGTGGCGACCGCGGGGGGCGCGATCAGCCATCCCACCCGCCACCCGGTCATGGCGTAGGTCTTGGCGACCCCGTTGACGACGACGCAGCGCGGCGCCGCCTCCGGAGCCTCCACGGGGATCGAGCTGAAGGTGGCGTCTCCGTAAACGAGGTGCTCGTAGATCTCGTCGGTCATGACCCAGATCCCGTGGGCGGCGGCCCAGGCCCCGATGGCGGCGACGTCGGCGGCCGGGTAGACGGCCCCGGTCGGGTTGGAGGGCGAGACGAACACCAACAGCTTGGTGCGCGGGGTGCGGGCCGCCTCGAGCTGGTCGACGGTGACCCGGTAGCCGGCGGTGTCGTCTGCGTCCACCACCACCGGCACCCCGCCGGCGAGCCGGATCGCTTCCGGGTAGGTCACCCAGTAGGGGGCGAGCAGCAGTGCCTCGTCGCCGGGGTCGAGCAGCACCTGGCAGGTGGCGTAGACGGCGTGCTTGCCGCCGTTGGTGACCACCACCTGGGACGGCTCCACCTCGTAGCCGGAGTCACGCCGGGTCTTGGCGGCGATCGCCTCCCGCAGCTCGGGGAGGCCGCCTGCCGGCGTGTAGTGGTGGTTGCGGGGATCGGCGACCGCCGCCGCGGCGGCTTCGACGATGAACGACGGCGTTGGGAAATCGGGCTCCCCGGCGCCGTACCCGATCACCGATTCGCCGGCGGCGCGCAGCGCCTTGGCCTTGGCGGTGATGGCCAGGGTGGCGGATTCCGCCACGCCTGCGGCACGTTGGGAGAGCCCGTCTAGGCCGACACCCGACATTGCTCTAGCCTCCTCGTCGTACAGTCGCGATTCGTCCGAACCGCACGATACCCGGTGGTGACAACATGACAGACAACGCAACCGTCGAGCTTCCCCGCAGCCTCCTCCCCGGAGACGGGAGGTTCGGGTCGGGGCCGTCCAAGGTGCGAACCGAGATCCTCATGGAACTCGGCGTCTCCGGTTCCAGCTACATGGGAACCAGCCACCGCCGGCCCGGCGTGCGCAGCGTGGTGGCCGCCATCAAGGCCGGGCTCACCGACCTGTTCTCTCTGCCGGACGGCTACGAGGTCCTGCTCGGGGTCGGCGGGGCGACGCTGTTCTGGGACGCCGCCTCCTTCAGTCTGATCCAGCAGCGCAGCCAGCACCTCGTCTTCGGCGAGTTCTCCGGCAAGTTCGCCGCCGTCGTCAAGGCGACGCCGCATCTCGAGGAACCACAGGTCATCGAGTCGGAGCCGGGAACCCACCCCGAGCCGGTGGCCGATCCCAGCATCGACCTCTACGGCCTCACCCACAACGAGACGTCGACCGGGGTGGTGATGCCGGTGACCCGTCCCGCCGGATCGGCCGGCCTGGTGGCAGTCGACGCCACCTCGGGTGCCGGGGCGATGGCGGTCGATCCCCTCCAGTTCGACGCCTACTACTTCTCGCTCCAGAAGGTCTTCGGCGCCGAGGGCGGCTTGTGGGTGGCGCTGTGCTCACCGGCGGCGGTGAGCCGCATCGAGAAGATCGCGGATTCGGGCCGGTGGATCCCGCCGACCATGTCGCTGTCGCTGGCCCTGGCGAACTCGCGCAACGACCAGACCTACAACACCCCGGCGCTGGCCACCCTCTTCCTGCTGCGCCGCCAGATCGACGTCATGATGGAGCTGGGGGGACTGCGGTGGGCGATCGACCGCTGCGCCGAATCGTCCGCGATCGTCTACGGCTGGGCCGATGCGCGCTCGTACACGACCCCGTTCGTGACCGATCCTGCGATGCGTAGCACCACGGTGGCGACCATCGACTTCTCCCCCGGCGTCGACGCCGACACGGTGGCGGCGACGTTGCGGGCCAACGGCATCGTCGACACCGAGAGTTATCGCAGGCTGGGCCGCAACCAGCTCCGGATCGCCATGTTCCCCAACATCGAGCCGTCCGACCTCGAGCAGCTCATTGCGGCGATCGACTACATCGTCGAGCGCCTCTAGCCGGCGGCCGCGGCGGTGGTGCGGGTCCCGAGCTCGCGATCGATCATGAGGAGGGCGTGCCCCTCGGTGCCGGCGCGCCGTAGGTCGTCGATGATCTGCTGCACGGTGGACTCCTCCTCGACCTGCTCGTCGACGAACCAGTCCAGCAGCGGCATCGAGGCGTAGTCCTTGGCGGCGACCGCCGCGGCGTAGAGGTGGTTGATGGCGGCCGTGACCTTCTGCTCGTGCGCCAGCGCCAGTTCGAAGATCTCGAGCGGTGACTCGAAGTCGTGGCGGGGGGCGTCGATGGCACCGAGGCGGACCCGGTTGCCGCGGTCGAGCACGAAGCGGGAGAACTTCTGGGCGTGGGTTCGCTCCTCCGCCGCCTGGGCATCCATCCAGCGCGCCATACCGGGGAGACTCTCGGCGTCGAGCCACGCCCCGAACGCGGTGTAGGCGTAGGCGGAGGCGTGCTCCAGCGTGATCTGATCGTTCAGTGCCTGTTCCAGGGAGGCGTCGAGGCCCATGTCGCTCACTCCTCGTGTTCGTCGGGTTCGTCACCCATCGTATCGGCGCCCGCGCCGGTAGGCGCCGCGGAATCGGGTCTCAGCGGCCGAGCCGGTCGGCGAGGTCGGCGACCGGCTCGGAGCGGGAGAACTCGAACCGGAGCCGGTGGCCACCGGCGCGAAACCCGAGAAGATGGGGGCGCAGCAGGCGGGCCCGGCGGTGCTTCACCGCGGTGATCGAAGATCGCGGATAGGCCGCCGCCACCGCGTCGTCCGCGTCGCCCCGCGCCCGGTCGAGGATGACGAGGCGGCGGGAGGTGAGCGCCACCACCACGTAGGGACCGGCCAGCGGCGGGTCGTGGCGCCGTGCCATCGGCCGGCCCACCAGCACCAGGACCAGCATGAACCCGCCGACGATGACGACGACGATGACCGCTGCCCCCGCCCAGAACCCGAGTCGGGCCACCCGGGCCACGGTGAGGGCGGTCAGCACCGCCAGCGCCCCCCCGAAGTTCGACCAGGTCGTGAAGCCCTCGATGGCGCCCCGCAGCGTCACTTCGACGTGCTCGTGCGGCTCGAGGTGACCTTCGACCTCCTTGTCGTTGCGCGCCATGGTGCCTCCCCGGCCACATCAGATCGCTTCCCGACCTCCGACGCTACTTCGGTAACGTGGAGTCATGAAACGGCTCCTGGTGATGCGCCACGGCAAGTCGGACTGGGGCGGCGAGACCCCGGACCACGAGCGCCCCCTCAACGAGCGGGGCAGGGTTTCCGCCAAGGTCATGGGACGGGTGCTGGACCGCATGGGCCAAGTCCCCCAACTCGTCTTCAGCTCCACCGCGCTGCGGGCCCGCTCCACCGCCGAGTTGGCGTCCCGGGCCGGGCACTGGAGCGCCGACATCGAGCTGGTCGAGGAACTGTACGGGTCATCGCCGGCCGCGGTGCTCGACGTGGTGTCCGGCGCCGCCCGTGCCATCGGGTTCCTCATGATCGTCGGCCACCAGCCGACGTGGGGCGACCTCGTCGAGGAGCTGACCGGCGCCCGGGTCCAGGTGAAGACGGCATCGGTGATCGGCATCGACCTGGCGATCATGGAGTGGGACAACGTCCGCTCGGGTCGGGCCGAGCTGGCCTACGTGTTGCAGCCGCGGCTCTTCATGGACGGCACCTGGGACGACCTGACGAAGTGAACCGTCCGACGACGGGAGACAACATGGCGAAGATCCACGGCGGCCGGCTCCTGGCCCGCGCCCTGCGGGCCGAGGGCGTCGACACCGTCTTCACCCTCACCGGCGGCCACATCGTCCCCCTCCTCGACGGCTGCGCCGAGGAGGGGATCCGCCTCGTCGACGTCCGCCACGAGCAGACAGCGGCCCACGCCGCCGAGGCCTACGCCCGGCTCACCGGCCGGCTCGGCGTCGCCGCGGTCACCGCCGCCCCCGGCGTCACCAACACCGTCACCGCGGTGATGAACGCCCACTTCTCGGGGACCCCGATGCTGGTGTTGGGAGGGCGCCACCCCATCCGCCAAGAGCACGCCGGCGGCCTGCAGGAGATGGACCATCCCCAGCTGTTCCGCTCCATCACCCGCCTCGCCACCACCGCCTGGGAAACGGCCCGGCTCGCCGAGTACGTCGCTCTCGCCGCCCGTCACGCCTTCGCCGGGAGGGGCGGTCCGGTGTTCGTCGACGTCCCGCTCGACGTCCAGGCGGCCACCGTGGACGAGGCCACCCCCCTGCCCCGCGCCTCCCGTGCCACCGGGCCGATCGGGGCCGACCCCGCGGTGGTGGCCCGGGTCGCCGATCTCCTCGCCCGAGCGGATCGGCCGGTGCTCTTCGCCGGGAGCGGCATCCGGGAGGAGGGAGCGACGGCGCTGGTGGAGCTGGCCGAGGCCCTCGACGCTCCCGCATACGTCAACGCCGGCGCCCGGGGGGCGTTCCCCCACGGCCACCCGCTGCTAGGGATCCGGGCCCGTTCCCAGGCCTTTGCCGGGGCGGACCTGGTCCTCGCCCTCGGGGTCGACTGGGATTTCCGCACCGGCTACGGGCGCAAGATCGCCCCGTCCGCCACCGTGGTCCAGGTCGACGCCGAGCCGACCCGCCTCGGATGGAACCGCCCCGCCCCGGTCGCCATCGTCGCCACCCCGGGACACTTCGCCGCACAGCTGCTGGACCACCGCGCCACCTTCGCCCACGAGGGGCGGCGTGCCTGGACCGGCGACATCCGCCGCCTCGAAGACGAGAAGCTGGCCGCCGCCGAACAGGAGGCGGCGGAGACGGGCGAGGAGATCATGCCGCAACAGTTCGGGCGCGACGTCGCCGCCTTCTTCGGGCCCGACGCCATCGTCTCCGTCGACGGCGGCGACATCGTCGCCACCACCGCCAAGTGGCTCCAGATCTCGACCGCCGGGCACGTGCTCGAACCGGGCCCGGCCGGCACCCTCGGCACCGGGCCGGGCTTCGCTCTCGCCGCCAAGGTGGTACATCCCGATGCCCTCGTCGGCATCGTCTTCGGCGACGGCGGGTTCGGGTTCCACGGCATGGAGTACGACACGTTCGTGCGTCACGGGCTCCCGATCGTCGGCGTCGTCGGGAACGACGGGGTGTGGAACAACATCAAGACGTTCCACCGCACCCTCTACCCGGAGCGGGTGGTCGCCGCCGACCTGGGCCGCCGCCCCTACCACGAGATGGTCACCGCCCTCGGGGGCCACGGCGAGTTGGTGACCCGCCCCGAGGAGATGACGCCCGCCCTGGAACGGGCCCGGGACAGCGGCAAACCGGCCCTGGTGAACGTCCACATCGCCGAGACGATCCGGCTCTCCAGCAACTACGCCCAGTGAGCGGCGCCGGGTGAGACGCCCGGGCCAGCTTCCCGCCAGGGACAGCCCGACCATGCCGACGATGGCGAACTTGCAGGAATTCCTGCCTCGTTCTTCCTTTCACAAGCACGCTCGAACGGGGCGGAATGCCGGTCAGAGGGGTCTGGAGCAACGAGGCGCCACCGCGACCGGGACGGTTGAGGTCCCGGGGCAGGTCGGGCGCCGCCTCAGGCCTCGGCGAGGAAACGGGCGGCGCGGGCCACCGACTCCTCGTGGCGGAGAATGCCCTTGTGGCCGGCGCCTTCGACCACGACGAGGCGCGCCGCCGGATGGGTGTCGACGAACCGCTTGGAGTCGACGATGGGGGTCCAGAGGTCGGCCGGATCGTGCTGGATGAGGAACTCGGCGCCGGGGACATTGCCGTCGCCGCGCAGGATCGGGAAGAGCTGGGGCCCGGCGTAACGTTCGATACGATCGGTGAAGCGGCTCAGGGCCCGAACGTTGAGGCCGATGTGGCGGCCGAAGCCTTCCAGGTAGCGATCGCCCCGGATCGCCGGCCCGAAGAAGGCGATACGGCGCGGTCCCCCGTCGGGGAAGGCGCCGAACACGACGGCGGCGCCGAAGGAGTGGGCGACGATCCCGACCGGACGGCCGAAGAGTCCCCCGGCGGCGTGGACTGCCGCCGCCATGAGGAACAGATCGGTGCGGGCACCGCGGTCGTCGCCGTGTCCGGGGAGGTCGATGGCGACCGCCTGCATCCCGGCGTCGGCCACCGCGGCGGCGATGGTGCTCATGTCGCCGGCGGTCCCGCGCCAGCCGTGGAGCAGCAGCACCGTGTCGCCGCTCCCGGCCCGGTAGCCGGTGACGGTCCGCTTCTGGACGGTGAAGGAGAAGGGCTCGCCGACGTCGACGGCGCTGCGAGGCCGTGCCCCCATGGCCCGAAAGTAGAGGGTCTGGGCGATGGCCGCCCCCGCCCCGGGTGCGATAGCGCTGGTGAGGCGGAGCCCTCCGGCCAGCAGCTTCATGCCGGTGGTACGTCGTATCCCGCCGCGATCGACACGGCCGGGGTCGCTTCCGTCACCCCCCTCGGCCACGTCCGGTGAGGGCTCCGGGCGCTCTTGTGGGACCTGTTCTCGCTCCATGGTGCCTCCCGGCCCTCTCGGTGATGTCACCCACGCCACTCTATCGAGTCGATTGCATAACGCAAGTCAGTGCTAGGGTGGAGCCATGCCGGCTCGCAAGCCCCTCGACCATCTCGACTGCACCGTCGCCGACAGTGTCGACCTCATCGGCGACCGGTGGACCCTCCTCATCCTGCGGGACGCCTTCCTCGGAGTCCGCCGCTTCGACGACTTCCGCCGCGACCTCGACATCGCCAGCAACGTGCTCACCGCCCGGCTCGAATCCCTCGTCACCGCCGGCATCGTCCTCACCCGGCCCTATCAGGAGCACCCACCCCGCCACGAGTACCTGCTCACCGAGAAGGGCAAGGACCTCTTCGACGTCCTGCTGGCGCTGTGGCGCTGGGGCGATCGCTGGGCGGAACCCGACACCGGTCGGCGGCGTCTCATCCACCGCGAGTGTGGGCACGACACCCACCTCCTCGCCGCCTGCGCCCACTGCGGCGAACCGCTCACCCGGCGCAACGTGCGGATCGAGCCGGGCCTCGAGGTCGTCCTGGAGCGGCAGGCCGCCCGCGTCGCGGAGACGGCCCGCTAGGGCCACTCCCCCGCCGGAACCCGGTTGCTGCGGGCCACCTCGGAGAAGAAGCGCCCGCTCTCACGCACCGTCCGCTCCTGGGTCTCGTAGTCGACGTGCACGATCCCGAACCGTTTCGAGTAGCCGTGGGCCCATTCGAAGTTGTCGTACAACGACCACACGAAGTAGCCGCGCACCGGCACCCCACGGGCGATCGCCTCGTGCACCGCCGCCAGATGGGCCCGCAGGAAGGCGATCCGCTTGGGATCGACGAACGGCGGCCCGGAACCGTCTTCGGAGTAGGCGGCACCGTTCTCGGTGACATAGATGTCGGTGATGCCGTACTCGTGCCACAGCCACTCCAGCATCTCGAGCAGGCCGGCCGGATACACCTCCCATCCCATGTCGGTGTGCTCGTCGCCCGGAGTGACCAGACCGGGCGCGTCGGATGGCAGCTCGGCGCTGCGATAGATGTGGCGGGTGTAGTAGTTGAGACCAAAGAAGTCGAGGGGGCGGGCGATGATCTCGAGGTCGCCCGGCCTCACCTCGGCCTGGTCCCACCGGAATGCCTCGATGAGGCGGGCCGGGTAGCCGCGGCCGAAGATCGGATCGAGCATCCAGGTGTTGGACAGGGCATGCTCCAAGATCGCCGCCTCCACGTCGAGCGGATGTCCCGAGGCCGGATGGCATGGCGCCGGATCGTTGACCAGACCGACCTTCGCTCCCCGACTCGCCGACCGGACCGCCTCCATGCCGAGCCCGTGTGCCAGCAGCATGTGGTGGCCGGCGGCGAGGCGGTCCGCCACCGACGCCCTGCCCGGGGCGTGGAAGCCCGTCCCGTAGCCGGCGTAGGCGGCCACTCTGGGCTCGTTGAGGGTCATCCAGTGGTGGACCCGGT
>CAYUDA010000048.1:0-10057 GCA_964443425.1 uncultured Acidimicrobiaceae bacterium | reverse complement strand
GCGGCGGCCGTGGCCCCATTCGGCGGCGAGCACCACCAGGTCGAGGGTGTGGGCCGGCTTCACTTTGAGCCAGGTGGCGCCGCGCCGCCCCGCCTGGTAGACGCCGTCGACGCCCTTGACCATCACTCCCTCGTGGCGCCGTGCCCGCGCCTCGGCCAGGAAGGCGGCCGCCCGCTCCGGGTCGTCGGTGACGATCCGTGGCACCCGCCACCGCTCCGGTACCACCCGGTCGAGCACCTCCTGGCGGGCATGCAGCGGCCGGTCGATCAGGTCTACCCCGTCGCATTCGAGCACGTCGAAGAAGAACGGCACCAGCGGCACCTTGGTGGCGTTGGCGTCCTCGGTGCCGAAGCGGCTCATCGTCTCGTCGAAGGCCCGCGGGGTCCCGTCGGCGCTGAGAGCGATGGCCTCGCCGTCGAGCACCACGCTGCCAGCGTGCAACGAGGCGACGACCGCCACCACCTCGGGAAGGCGGTCGGTCACGTCGTTGAGGTTGCGGGTGGCGAGGCGGACCTCGTCGCCCCGCCGGTGGGCCTGGATCCGCACCCCGTCGAGCTTCCATTCCACCGACGCGGTCCCGACGGCCGCCAGGGCGCTCGCCACGTCGGGGGCGGTCTTGGCGAGCATCGGCCGCACCGGGCGCAACACCTCGAGCCGGAAGTGGCCGAGGCCCTTCTCGCCTTCGCTGACCGTGACGCCGGCGACCTCGCCCAGATCGGGATGGAGCATGAGGGCCCGCCGCACCGCCGCCGATGCGACCCCGGCCACCCGGGCGATCGCCTCCACCATGACGCCTTCGAGGGCTCCCTGCCGCAGCTCCCCCACCAGGAGGCGCCGCAGGAACTCCTGCTCGGCGGTCGTGGCCCGGGCGAGGAGGGAGGTGAGGATCTCGCCCCGGGTGCTCTGCGAGCCCGGTCCGGTGGCGACAACCACGTCGCCGATGGCGGCGTCGACCTCCCCGACGGTGAGCGAGGGCTCGGCGGCGGGCAGGACGTCGACCGCGAACACGGCGGCGTAGCCGACGCCCACTTTGCCCTGTCGGGGCTCGCCGGAGAGGAACCCGACGACGATGGGCAGCTCAGCCCGGTCGGCCCTCCCCAGCAGCGCCGCCAGGTGCTCGATCTTGGCGGTGCGGGATCGGGTGGCGGCGAGGGCGGCCGAGGTGGCGACGGCGTCGGCGAGCAGCATCGGCCCATTGTGGAGGTTGCCGGACCGGGGCTCAAGGTGCAGATTCGGCCCGTAGAATCGCCGCCATGACTTGGGACGACATCGTCGCGGCCGCCGCTGCCATCGACCGGGTCGCCTATGCCGCCACCTGCGGCGCCGACGGCAGGCCCCACGTTGCTCCGGTCATTCCCGGCTTCGGCGCCGGGACGATGTGGTTCGCCACCCGCCGCTCGTCGCGCCGAGCCCGCAACCTCGCTGAGAACCCCAACGTGGCGATTCACTGGTCGGTGACGAGCGGCTCCGGTCCCGGCGAGCTGTTCGTGCGCGGCACCGCAGCGATCCACGATTCCGACGAGGCGCGACACCGCCTCTGGACCGAGGCCCCCCTCCCCTACGACCCGGCTGGCTTCTTCGGGAACCCCGACGACGCCGACGTGGTGTTCGTCGAGGTCTCCGCCACCTACGCCTCCTTGCGGGGCCCCGGCATGTCACGGGCGGTGTGGTCCCCCTCATCGTGACCCCGTCGCCGGCCGTGCTCGCCGCCCTCCCCGTCAAGCCGTTCGGCGTCGCCAAGGCCCGGCTTGGGCCCGCGGTCCCCGCCGCCACCCGATCCCGGTTGGGTCGTGCCATCGCCCAGCGCACCGGGCGTGCCGCCCGCGACGCCGGCGCCGAGGTGGCGGTAGTCACCTCCGACCGCGGGGTGCGCCGGTGGGCGGGCCGCTGCGGGTTCGGCGTCATCGTGGAACCGGACGGTCCCGGCGCCGGCCTCGACCGAGCAGCCCGGGCCGCCGCCGCCGAGGCCGACCGCCGCGGGCTGCCGTGGTGCATCGTCCACGCCGACCTGCCGCTGGTCACCCCCGCCGACCTGGCCGCGGTGTTCGCCCATGCCCGCTCCGGGCCGGTGCTGGTTCCCTCCCACGACGGGGGCACCACCATCGTCGCCGCCTCCGGCCCGTCGTTCCCCTTCGCCTACGGTCCGGGCAGCTTCCACCGCCATCTCGCCGCGGTGCCGCGGGCACGGGTGATGACGAACCCTCGCCTCGCCCTCGACCTCGACACGCCCCGTGACCTGCAACACGCCCTCGATCTCGCCCCGGACCACTGGCTGGAACGCCTGATCCTGGGAGACGAAGCACCCCCACGGCGCCTCTAGGCTGCGCCGATGGTCACCGACAGCTTCCGCGAGCTTCCCCGCCCTCGGCCCGACCTTCCCCAGGCCCGGCGAGTCCTGGCCATCGGGGCCCACCCCGACGACATCGAGTTCGGCGCCGGCGGCACCCTCGCCCGCTGGGCCGCCGACGGCTGCGAGGCGACGATGCTCGTCGTCACCGACGGCTCCAAGGGGAGTTGGGACGCCGCCACCGACCGGGGCGAGCTGGTCGCCGTCCGCCGCGAAGAGCAGGCCCGCGCCGCCGCGGTGCTGGGCGTGACCACGGTCATCCACCTCGATGAGGTCGACGGCGAGCTGGAGTACTCGATGGCGCTCCGCGCCGAGCTGTGCCGTCACATCCGACTCACCCGCCCCGACGTGGTGTTCACCCACGACCCGTGGCAGCACTATCAGATCCACCCGGATCACCGGGTGACGGGCACTGCGGCGCTCGACGCGGTGGTAGCGGCCCGCGACCCACTCTTCTTCCCGGAGCAGGACCTGGCGGCGCACCGTCCCGCCGCGGCGCTGCTCTGGTCGGCCGACCGGCCCGACCACTGGGAGGACATCGCGGCAACCCTCGACCTCAAGGTGAGGGCGCTGCTCTGCCATCGCTCGCAGGGGACCAACTCGATGGGCGGCGCCGACCGGGACGAGTTGCGGCGCCAGGCCTTCGCCGATCAGGTGAGAGAGTGGGCCGCCGAGCAGGGCAGGTCCGGTGGCCTCCTCCTTGCCGAGTCGTTCAAGCAGGTGACCCCGTGACCGCGACCCAACCTTCCGCCGTAGTGCTCGGCGCCGGCATCGTCGGCCGGGCCGCGGTGTGGGACCTGGTGCGGCGCGGCCACCAGGTGACCGTGGCCGACCGGGACCGCGAGGCGGCCGCCGCGGCGACCGCACTCGGGGCAGACCCGGTCGAGATCGACGTCACCAACCGGGCCGCCATCGAGCAGGCGCTCGCCGGCCACCACCTGGTGGTCTCGGCGGTGCCGTACCGCTTGGGTCTCGAGGTCGCCGAGGCGGCGATCGCCACAGGGACCCACTACTTCGACTTCGGGGGCAACCCGACGGTGGTGAAGGCACAGCTCGCGCTCGACGAGGCGGCCCGCCGGGCCGGGGTGGCGGTGGTGCCCGACTGCGGCCTGGCCCCCGGGCTGGCCAATGCCCTCGCCGAGGATTTCATCGCCTCCGCGGCCGACGGCCCGATCGATTCGGTCCAGATGCGGGTCGGCGCCCTCCCCGCCCGTCCCACCGGGGCGCTCGGCTACCAGCTCGCCTTCAGCCCCGCCGGCCTCGTCAACGAGTACGCCGAGCCGTGCGAGGTGATCGAGGACGGGATCGCCACCACGGTGCAGCCACTGGGCCGTTTCGAGACCGTGGACTGGGAGGGATGGGGACCGCTCGAAGCGTTCTCCACCGCCGGTGGCACCTCCTCGATGTGCGCCGCCCACGCCGGGCGGGTCGACCGCCTCGAATACAAGACGCTGCGCTACCCCGGTCACGGCCGCATCTTCCGGGCGCTCCTGGAACTGGGGATGTTCTCGCAGCGTCCCTGGCAGGTCGACGACCTCGAGGTCGCCCCGCGCCAGGTGCTGGTGGAGGCCCTCGCTCGCAACCTCCCCGCCGGCGAGCCGGACGTCGTGCTGCTGCGGGTGTGGATCGAGCAGGCGGGCCACGTCGAAGGCATCCAGGTGGTCGAGCGTGATGACGGACGTTTCTCGGCGCTGGCCCGCACCACGGCCTTCCCGGCGACGGCGCTGGCCGATCTCGTTGCCCGCGGCGACCTCGACCTGACGGGGGCCGTCGCCATGCACCAGGCGGTGCCGGGGAGGGTGTTGCTCCGGGAGATGGAGGGGGTGGGAGTCGTGGCCGAACCATGGCCGGCTGGGGTGCCGGGAGGGGGCTGAGTTCGCTCGCTAGGGTGTGGCCATGCAGGACAACGTCGCCGTCGTCACCGGGGCAACCGGCTCGCTGGGGCGGGCGCTGCTGCCCCTCCTGATCCGGCGCCGGTTCCGCATCGCCGCCACCTACCTGGTCCCCGAGCAGGCGCAGCAGCTCGAAGAAGACCTCGATCTCGACCTCGACGACGATCGCGTCCTGCTGCGGCGGGTCGACTGCACCGACGCCGGGGCGGTCGACGCCTTCATGCAGGAAGCGTTCGACACCTTCGGGCACATCAACGTGGTCGCCTGCCTCGTCGGAGGCTGGGCGGGGGGACGTGACGTCACCGAGACCGACGACGTGCGCTTCGACCGCATGATCGACCTCAACCTGCGGTCGACCTTCTCCACGGTGCGGGCCGCCGCCGCCCGGATGCGGGACGTGGAGTGGGGCCGGATCGTGGCGATGGGGAGCCGCGCCGCCCATGACGTCCCGGCCGGCCAGGCCGCCTTCAACGTCGCCAAGGCGGGGGTGATCGCCCTCATGAAGACGCTCGCTACCGAACTCGACGACACCAATGTCACCGCCAACGTGCTGGTCCCGGCGGTGATCGACACCTCCTCGACCCGGGCAGCACTCCCCTACGCCGACTACATGAACTGGCCGCAGCCGGGTGAGATCGCCCGGGTGCTGGACTTCCTCCTCAGCCCCGCATCCGAGGTCATCAACGGTGCCGAGATCCCGGTGTACGGCAAGGCCTGATCGGGGATCGCGCCTGCGCCGCCAGGGAGCGACGCAGCCCGCCTTGCTCCTCCTGAACAGGCGTTTAATATGGTGAACATGAGTTCAAGAAGGCTCGGGAGCCCGGCAACCGACGACCGCACCGCCAAGGCGCGCATCCGCGACGCCGCCATCGAGTGCATCGCCGCCTCGGGGGTGCACGACACCACGGTGCGGATGATCGCAGCGGCCGCCGACGTTTCCCCCGGCCTCGTCATCCACCACTTCGGCTCGATGGAGGGTCTGCGAGCGGCCTGCGACGCTCACGTCGCCGCCTCCATCCGTGCCATGAAGTCGGGGGCAATGTCGGCCGGGCCCGGCATCGACGTGCTGGCAGCGCTGCGTGACAGCAACGTGGGATGGATGGTTGCCTACCTGGCCCAGGTCCTCTCCGACGACTCGCCGGCGGTGGCCAAGCTGGTCGACGACCTCGTCACCGATGCCGAGGGATACCTCCAGGAAGGGGTCGAGGCGGGAATGCTGCGGCCTACCACCGACCCCCGCGGTCGAGCCGTCGTGCTGGCGGTGTGGTCGCTGGGAGCGTTGGTCCTCCACCGCCACCTCGAGCGGCTCCTCGGGGTCGACATCACCTCCCCCGACGTCGGACGCGACCCTGCGGTCGTCGTCTACGGCGTCACCGTGTATGAGATGCTGGGCCGGGGACTGTTCACCGAAGCCCTCGCCGAGCACGTCATCGAGACCTTCGCCAGGGTCGCCACCGGGGCCGAGCCCACCTCTCCCGATCCTCCCCCCGAGCCGGCCACGGACGCGACCCCTTCGAGCAAAGGAACGACATGACCACCGACACCGCCATCCACACCGAGAAGCTGACCAAGCACTACGGAGACGTCGAGGCCCTCGTCGACCTCGACCTCGACGTCCGGCCCGGCGAGATCTTCGGCTTCCTCGGCCCCAACGGGGCAGGCAAGACGACCACGATCCGCACCCTCATGGACGAGATCCGGCCCACGTCGGGATCGGCGACCATCCTCGGTCTCGACACGCATCGGGATTCCGTGGAGATCCGCAGACACGTCGGGTACATCCCCGGCGATCTCGCCATGTACCCCAACCTGACCGGCCGGGACACCCTCACCTACTTCGCCAACCTGCGCGGGGGGGTCGATTGGAGCGTCGTCGACGGGCTGGCGGAACGGCTCGAGTCCGACCTGTCGAAGAAGGTGGGTGACCTCTCGTCGGGCAACCGGCAGAAGGTCGGGCTCATCCAGGCCTTCATGAGCGCCCCGGACGTGTTGATCATGGACGAGCCGAGCTCCGGGCTCGACCCGCTCGTCCAGCGCGAGTTCCAGCAGATGATGAAGGAAGCCGCCAACCGCGGTGCCTCCATCTTCCTCTCCAGTCACACCCTCTCCGAGGTGCAGCGGGTCGCCGACCGGGTCGGCATCATCCGCACCGGCCATCTGATCGCCGTTGAGGGGGTCCAGGAGCTGCGCTCCAAGGCGATCCGCCGCGTCGACCTCTTCTTCGACACCCCCGTCGAGGCGACGCCGTTCGAGAGCGTGCCCGGAGCTCGTGACGTCGAGGTGCGCAACCATCACGTCTCGATGTCGTTCGACGGCCACATGGACGAACTCCTCCGGGTCGTCACCAGCAGGTACACGCTGGTCGACATCAACACCCAGGAAGCCGACCTCGAAGAGATCTTCCTCACCTACTACCGCACCGAGGTGTGACCGTGACCCTCACCAACGTCTTCACCAAGTCCGCCCGGGACCGCATCACATCGACGCTGGTCGGAGCGGTGGTCATCGCAGGGCTGCTACTGATGGGGATGGCGGTCTACCGGGGAATCGATCTGTCGTTCTACGCCGATCTCCCCCAGGCCTTCCGCGACATGTTCGGGATCAGCGACACGTTCAACGTCGGCGGCCTGGCCTACGGCGCGATCTACTCCGGCTACGGCGTCCTGACGATGGCGGCCGTCGCACTCGCCGCCGGCGCCGGCGCTATCGCCGGTGAGGAGCGCGGCGGCACCATGGGCATCCTGCTCGGGAACCCGGTGAGCCGCACCCGCGTTGCGGTCTCGAAGATGCTGGCGCTGGTGTTCATCACCGCGATCGGCTTCCTGGTCCTGTGGGTGACCGCGATGGTCGCTCCGCACCTCCTCGACGTCTCGACCACCGGCCTGCACCTCACCCCGCTGCTCGTGATCATGTTCGTCAACGCGCTCTTCTACGGGTTCCTGGCGTTTGCGCTGTCGGCGTGGACCGGGAAGAACTCGCTCGCCTCAGGGGTGACGGCAGCCATCATGATCGTCTCGTTCGTCGCCGCGGGGTTGCTGCCGCTGGTCCACTCACTGTCGTGGCTGCAGCGCTTCTTCCCCTGGTACTACTACCAGCACGGTGACGTGTTGCACACCGGCATGGATTGGGGCGGGCTCGCCGTCCTCCTCGGTGGCATTGCCCTGTTCGCGGGAGCGGCCGTCGTCGGGATCAACCGGAGAGATCTTCGGACGGCTGCGATCGGGACGAAGCTGATCGACCGATTGCGAAGCAACCCCCTCACCCACACCATGGCGGAGCGACTCGCCGGCAAGGCACGCGTTTCCCGCATGTGGGTGAAGACCGCATCCGACCACCAATCCCTGCTGTACGTCATCGTGCCGATCGTGTTTCTCATGTGCCTGATGATCGGGCCCATGTACGGTCTGCTGGACACTGCCATCAAGCGTCTCGGCGACCAGTTCCCCGAAGCGATGCTCGCCCTGTTCGGTGGAGGCGATCTGAGCACCCCTGAGGGCTTCTACCGCATCGAGATGTTCGGTCTCATGATCCCGGCAGGCGTCATGGTGGCCACCGTCGCCATTGCCACCGGGGCGATGGCGGGCGAGGAGAAGCGCAACACCATGGGGCTGCTGCTCGCCAACCCGATTCGGCGCTCGTCGCTGGTGCTGCAGAAGGCAGCGGTGATGGTGCTCTACGCCGTGATCATCGCTGCCGGGGCGTTCTTCGGCACCGCGGCGGGATCGCTGCTCGGCGGGCTCGGCATGAACATGGGCCACATCGCGGCGACCAGTGTCCTCGCCATGCTGGTCGGTCTGGCCTTCGGTGGTCTGGCGCTCACGATCGGCGGGGCGACGGGACGTACCCAGATCACCGCCTACGGCACGGTCGGTGTCGCCGTGGTGCTGTTCGTCTTGAACGGGTTCCTGCCGCTCAACACGAGCACGGAGGCGTGGGCCAGGATCTCGCCGTTCCATTACTACCTGGGAAGCGATCCGCTCCTCAATGGGATGGCGTGGGGTCACGCCGCGCTGCTCGCCGGCCTGGCGATCGGGCTGACGTTCCTCGGCGTCGTGCTGTTCGAGCGCCGCGACCTGCGGCAGAGCGGGTGACGCCACCCGAGTGGCAGACATCGTGATGCCTGGCAGAATGAGGGCATGAAACGTCTCGCCGTCGTGACCGCTCTCGTTGTGGCGGTCGCCGCCTGCACCAGCGAGACCGCGCCGTCGACGACTCCGTTGCCGACCACGGAACCGACGACCACTCTTGCCTCGGAGTCGACCCCGCCCACGTCCCCTCCCGAGGCCGCTCCCACGACCCCGCCCACGACCGCTCCCGAGGCCACACCCGAGCCGCTCGAAGGGTGGGGAAGGCTCGAAGTCGACACGGAGGTCTTCGGAACGGCGACGATCAACACCGGTGCTGCCGCCAACGGCCGATTCGTGCTCGGCGGCTGTCGGAACTCCGACGGCGGATTCCCTCTGTGGCGGTCCGACGATGGCTCCACATGGCAGCGTGCCCAAGGCCCCGACGACGTGGAATGCGTCACCGACATCGAGGCTTCGGCATTTGGCTACTACGCCGAGGCACCGGGCGCCGCGAATCTGGTCCACTCGGAGGATGGCGTCGGCTGGGAACGGCTCGATCTGTCCGATGACTTCGGCTTCGACTCTTCCGGTCAGCTCGGGGCCGTGTTTGCCATCTTCGTCTCGCCCGACGACGACCAGGTCACCCTGCTCTACTCACGCGCCGCCGAGAACGAGAGCCGGATAGCCACCCTGGTGACGACCACCGACGGCGTGACCTGGGAACAAGGACCGACCGATTCCGCCGCGCTGTTCGACAACTCCAGCGTTTCGGCCGTCATCGAAGGTGGCCCCGGCCTCCTCGCGGTCGGGGCTTCGCCCGGCGGCGAGTTCGTGCCCACCGCGGCGGTGTTCACTTCGCCCAACGGCCTCGATTGGACCCGAGTCACCCCCCGCAACTCCGATTTCGACGACAGCTACATGCTCGACGTGATGGCGATTGGCACCGGGTACGTCACCGTCGGCGCTGCCCCCTTCAAGACCGGCCTGATGACGGCGTGGACCTCGCCCGACGGGATCGAGTGGAGCCTCTCGCCGTCACCATCTGAGGAAACCGATCCTGCCGTGGCACACATGGCTGCCGAGACACTCACCACGGCGGGTGGGTCCATCTGGGCGGCCGGCCTCGACTTCGATGCGAGGCGCGACGACAGTCTCGACACCTTCCCGGCGGTATGGTCATCCGCCGACGGCGTCACCTGGACCCGGGCGGACTTCGATCAAGTGCGTGGAGCCATCCCGTTCGTGGTGATCGACACGCCCGATATTCGCATCGGAGTCTGGCCACCGCCGTTCAGCATCGATCCCGGCCCGCTCCAGCTCTTCGCCGCCGACTGAGCTACGCCACGCCAGTCCGGGTGGCGGCGCCCTCCCGACCTTCCCCCGAGATCCACCGCCTCGCCGCCCAGTCGCCATACCATCGGCGCCATGCCTGCCGTCCCGCCGCATGTCGGCACCCTACGCGAGAAGCCGCTGCACGCTTCGTTGAAGCGCTGGTACGCCGAGGACGGCGACCGGGTGGAGGTTCCGGTCGACGGGTTCGTCGTCGACCTGGTGCGCGGCGACCTCCTCATCGAGATCCAGACCAGCGGGTTCTCGTCGATGAAGCGCAAGCTCACCACGCTGCTCGATCTCGGGCACCTGGTTCGCATCGTGCACCCGATCCCGGTGGAGAAGTGGATCGTGAGAGTGGACACTGACAGGACCGAGCTGAGCCGGCGCCGCTCCCCCAAGCACGGCGCGGCGGTCGACGT
>CAYUDA010000047.1:0-10124 GCA_964443425.1 uncultured Acidimicrobiaceae bacterium | reverse complement strand
CGGAGGCATAAGAGCCCACGTCGGGAACCGCCAGCGCTTCCTCTCCGGCCTCGAGCAACCGCCCCGCCTTGACGGCGTCGCCTCCGGCTGCGATGACCGCTTCCCGCACCACGTCGAGGTCGGGAACGCCAGCAGCCTCGAGATTGCTGCGGACGGTCTCGTCGGGCGCCAAGGACGAGGCGGCGTCGGAGGCTTCCGTCGAGGCGGCGCCCGCTCCCATGTCTTCCCCGAGGATCGCCTCGGAAGGCACGTCCTCGGTTTGGGCCGCGTCCCTCGCGGCGAAGGCGATGGTGGCGTCGGATTCGTCGTCGGATCCGAACAGGGAGAGGCGGGGGGCGACGGCGAGAACCGCGATCAGTACCGCGGCGACCCCGGCCAGAACGCCGAGGCGAGAGGCTCGGCGAGCCCGCGGCACACGCGATGCCGGGGGAGCGGCGAGGCCGAGATGGCGCCGCACGGACCGGTGCAGGTCGGCGGATTCGGAGGCGGTGAGGTAGACGCGGGGGGAACTGCGGAGCGCTTGGCAAGCAGTCTGCTGCATCCGGAACTCGGTGGCGCACACGTCGCATTCGGCCATGTGGGCTTCGACGGCGCGAGCGCGGGTCTCCTCGAGGCTGCCGTCGAGCAGCGCCATGATCGTGTCGGGGTCGTTCTCGTGCATCGTCATTCGTCCTTTGGATGCTCGGGGACGGCGCGCAGGTTCCCGAGGTGCCCCGCCAGCTGACGTCTCCCCCGAAACACGCGCGACTTCACGGTGCCGACCGGGACGCCGAGCAGCTCGGCTGCGGTCTCGAGGGCGAGGCCCTCCAAGTCGACGAGGACGACTGCGGCGCGGAACTCGGGGGCCACCTGCTGCAGGGCGGCCTCGATGTCGGGACGGAGCTCGACGGAGGTGAACTGATCGTCGCTGCTCACGTCCGCCGGGTCGAGCCGATCGGGAAGCGGTTCTGCCTGATGGCGGCGGGTTCGCCGCAGGTGGTCGTAGCAGGCGTTGACCGCCACCCGATACAGCCACGTGCTGAACGCCGCCTGGGCGCGGTAGCGATCCACCTTGCGGAACACCGTGAGAAAGGTCTCCTGGGCGGCGTCGAGCGCCTGGTCCCTGTCACGCAGCATGCGAAGGCAGATGGCGAAGACACGGTCTTCGTGGGCGCGCATCAACTCGTCAAAGGCAGTCACGTCGCCGCCGAGGTAGCGCTCTATCAAGTCGATGTCGGCTGCGGCCCGGTGGGTCATCGCAGCCCGATTGTGGTCCGGCGCCGGGCGTCTGTCACGAACGGAACACCACCTCGGCGACCCGGGAGAAGTACTCGCCGTCGCCCTGGTCGGGGAGATCCGTGAGCCACAGCAGCCAGGTGCCGTCCTCGCGGTGGGGGAGCTGGAGCTGGACCGGCCCGCCGAGGGCGGTGCCGGACCCGACCTCGTCCCACGCCTCGAAGTCGTCGGGGACCTGATCCGCCCACGCCACCGTGAAACGGGTGCCGGTGGAGAGGTGAAGCTCCACCGAGGCCGGGTTGCCGGCGACGGTGAAGATCAGTCCGACGCCGGGTTTGTTGAGGCGAGCCAGCGGATCGAAGTACCGCTCGGTGCGCCATGAGGTCTCCAGGTCGCCGTCGAGGACGTTGGGCACCTCCGAGTCCCGTTCCGCCTGGTCTCCGAACGGGTCGTAGACCGCCGCCGTCGCAGCCAGCGACCCGGTGGGGACGGTGGCCGACGAAGTCGTCGTGGCACCGGAGGCGCTGCTGGTGGTCGTGGTCACCGCAGGCGGGGTGGCGGGGAAGAGGAAGGGGGAGTCGGGGTCGACGTCGATGGCGAGCCCGGCGGCGCCGACCAGCACCGCCGACATCAGCAGCACCGTCGCCGGCACCAGCCAGCGCCACGACCAGCCGCCTCGCGGTTCGGACGGCGGCACGTAGGGGGTGGCGTGCAGGGCTGCCGCCAGACCGGCGGCGTCGAGGCGTCCTGCCTCGGCGTCGCTGAGGGCCTGGTCGACGGTGGAGGGGAGGCCTTCGACCACCTGAGAGGGATTGAGGCCCTGCTGATCGGATCCGGTGAGGGCCAGTCGCAATGCCCTCGCCAGCGATGCGGTGTCGTCGCCGGGGGCAAGAGAGCGCCTCGCCCGTCCGAATGCCCCCAACTTGGCAGGGTGGGCGGCTGAGAACAGGATGGCGCCGGAGTCAATCGCTCCATGAGTCGCCCCGGCGGCGTGGAGCGTGGCGAGTCCGTCGGCGAGCCCGGCGGCGTTGGGGAGGAACTCGGAGACGGGGAGCGTCTCGGAGGCTCGCAAGCGGTCCGCGATCGAGACGCCGCCGTTCCATTCCAGGGCCGAGTAGGCGCCGCCGCCTGGTGACTTCGCCACCGCGTAGACACCGGCGAGGTGGAGATGTTGGACCCCGGCGGCCACCCGGATCGAGGCGACGAACTCCTCCACCCGGCGGGAGGGGGCTGATGCGCTGAGGACACGGAGCAGGACGGGTCGGTCGAGCGTGCGGTCGTTGGCGAGCCATTCTTCGACGTCACCGTCGCGTCCCAGCCACACCTGGGTCTGGTAGCGGTCGGGGAGCTGTGGGGCCATGGTTACTCCGGCCGGTGGGAGGTGGCGGGCACGGACCGGGTCCCCGCGGCGCCAGCCGCGAGCCTACCGGAGCCGCGGGTCGGGGCGATGATCAGGGGATGCTGCGGAGCAGGGCGAGTGGCTCGGGGAGGAGTTCGAACCCCTCGGACTCGTAGAGGTTGATGGCGCTCTCGTTGTCGAATTGGGTGTTGAGCAGCATGACCCTGGCGCCGGAGTCCCGCGCCTTGCGCGCCGCAACCCGTACCAAGGAGCGGCCCATGCCCGTTCCCTGCCATTCCGGAGCGACGGCCACCCGCTGCAAATAGGACACCGCGGTGCCGAACCCGACGATGGCGAACCCGGCGGGGTGGCCGT
Source organism: uncultured Acidimicrobiaceae bacterium (assembly GCA_964443425.1). Taxonomy (GTDB): domain Bacteria; phylum Actinomycetota; class Acidimicrobiia; order Spongiisociales; family UBA5794; genus CAYQEC01. The sequence goes on along the minus strand of CAYUDA010000047.1, from coordinate 7,195 downwards.
CGCGGTCGCGAATGATGAGCACGGTGGAGCGGGTGGTCGCCTCGATCGCTTCCTGGAGGCCAACGGCGTCGAACCGCCAGAACGGCGAGAAGGCGGCGACGTCGATGGCGAGCAGATGGTCGAGTGGGGTGTCGTTGGCCTCCACGACGAGATGGTCGGGAGCCGGCGCCAGCCGGTCGAGGGAGAGCCGCATCAGGGCGAGGTCCATGAACGTCACATAGCCGGCACTGCGCCACAGGCGACGGGCGCTTGCCGGCAGGGGCGGCGAGAGCACGCCGGGCGCACCGAGCTGGTGGAGCAACTCGGTGGCGCTTTGGAGGAAGGGGGCGCCGCCGCGGACGAGCCGGATGGTGGCGTCGGGCTGGGTGTCGTTCCAGGGGCGGGCCTCGGCTCGAGCCCAACCGCGTCGCACCGTGATCGGTCCGGGCCATTGGCCCCGGTGACTCACCTTGGTTGGTGTTTCTGCAAGCGCCATTCGAGACTTCCTGGCGGCGGTGACAGTCGAGCGGCGCGGCATACGTTACCGTTGCTTCCGGCCACCAAAATCGACGTGGGATGATGGAGCCATGCGCGTTGCATTGGTGACACACCGCAGTGCCCTCGAGCATGACACCGGGTTCGGTCATCCCGAACGGCCGGCGCGGATCCCTGCCGTCATCGCCGGAGTGCGGTCGTCCCTCCTCGATGTGGTGGAGGTGGAGGCGCCCGAGGCGGACCTCGCCACAATCGGGCTGGTTCACACCCGGGCCTACATCGACGAGATCCACGGCTTCTGCCTCGGCGGTGGGGGCACCCTCGACGTCGACACCGTCGCCAGCCCGGGGAGCTGGGAGGCGGCGGTGCGGGCCGCCGGCGCCGGTGGCGCCGCAGTGGAGACGTTGCGGCAGGGCGGCGCCGACGTCGGGTTCGTGGTGATGCGTCCGCCGGGCCACCACGCCTTGGCGCGGCGGGCGATGGGTTTCTGCCTCTTCAACAACATCGCCATCACGGCCCGCGACCTGGCGCGGCGCGGGGAGAGGGTGGCGATCGTCGACTGGGACGTCCACCACGGCAACGGCACCCAGGAGACGTTTCTGCGAGACCCGTCGGTGCTGTACATCTCGCTCCACGAGTTCCCGGCGTACCCGGGCACCGGATGGGTCGAGGAGGTGGGGGAGGAGCCGGCCCGGGGGAAGACGGTCAACTTCGCCTGGCCTCCCGGTTGTGACGGCGGTCCGTACCGTTGGGCGTTCGTCAACGTGATCATCCCCATCTTGGATCAGTTCCTCCCGGATTGGATCCTGGTGTCGGCGGGCTACGACGGGCACCGCAACGATCCGCTGGCGAGCATCAAACTCGACGAAGAGGACTACCGCTTCATGGCGGGCGCCCTGCGAGGCCGGGCTCCGGATGCCCGCACCGTGATGTTCCTGGAGGGGGGATACGACCTGGCGGCGCTGACGGCCTCGACGGCGGCGACCCTCGACGGATTCGCCGATCCGCCGGAGCTGGAGACCCCGATGCCCGGCACCGGCCCGAGTTGGGACATGGCTCGGACTACGGCATGGGCATTGATTCCATTCTGGGACCTCAAGGACCTGCCGCGGTGAACCGATACCACTTCGCGTAGTCCAAGCCGACACTTTGAGTGGCGGCCACAGCGTCGGTCATCGCGGGAGGAAACCGTGACCTCACCTCTGCCAACCCTCGAAGAGCTGCTCACCAAGTTGAACGAGGTGCGTGGGTCCGACCTGCACCTCAAGGTCGGCTCGCCTCCCGCCTACCGCATCGACGGATCGCTCCACCTCTCGGACCTGGCGGTGGTGACGCCGCAGAACACCGAGACCTGGGCGGAGCGGCTGCTGCCGGATCGGGTCAAGGACGAGTTCACGCGTCACAACGAAGCGGATTTCGCCTTCGGCCTTGCCAGCCTGGGCCGGTACCGGGTGAACATCTACCGGCAGCGCGGCTCGATCAACATCGTGGTGCGAGCGGTGAGCCCCGCCAGCCAGGAGATCACCGAGCTGGGCCTCCCCGAGGCCGTCGAGCGCCTCTGTAACGACCATCGAGGTATGGCGCTTGTCACGGGGCCGACGGGATCGGGGAAGACCACCACCCTCGGCGCCATGATCGACCGCATCAACTCGACGCGGCGAGCCAACATCATCACCCTCGAGGACCCGATCGAGATCCTGCACGCCGACAAGCTCTCGATCGTGAGCCAGCGTGAGGTCGGGGTCGACACCGAGTCGTTCTCGGAGGGGCTGCGCCGGGTCCTGCGCCAGGACCCGGACGTCATCTTCATCGGCGAGATGCGCGACAACGAGACCGTCGAGGCCGCGCTGCGCGCCGCCGAAACCGGTCACCTGGTGCTGTCGACGTTGCACACCAACGACGCCACCGAGACGGTGAACCGCATCGTGGACTACTTCCCGCCGCACCAGCAGCACCAGATCCGGCTCATGCTGGCCTCCACCCTCACCGGCGTGATCAGCCAGCGGCTGGTGCCCCGCGCCGACGGCAACGGGCGGGTTCCGGCCGTCGAGCTCCTCATCAACACCGAGCGGGTGTTCGAGCGGATCGCCGACCCGGCCCGCACCCACACCCTCGAGGAAGTGATGGCGGACGGCGAGTACTACGGCATGCAGACCTTCGACCAGGCGCTGCTGCGCCTGTTCTCCGCGGGCACCGTGTCGTTCCAAGACGCCGTGGCCCACTCCTCGCACCCCACCGATTTCCGACTGGCCGCACAGAGTTTGGGACTCCGTTCAGCGTAGCTGGTGTCCCGACAACCGGGCACTGGACCCGGGACCCGGATGAAGCCTATAGGCAGGGTGGACCGGTTCCCGGGTCCGGAGTCCTGGCGTGTGCCTCCCCGACCCTGGGCTACGCTGCGGCCTGATGCCCGAGTTCACTTGCCGCCAATGCGGCGCGACTTTCTCCCTTCCCGAGCAGGTGCTCGCCCGCTACCCGGGATGGACCCCGGCGCGGTGCCGCGCCTGCCGTGACGGCGGCGGTGGAGCGGGGCCGGGAACTCGTCGGCGCCGCGGGACCCAAGCCACCACCGACGAGGTGCTCGCCAGCTACACCGGTGGGCCCGACAGCGGCGTGTTCACCGACGGCAGCGCGGTCCCCAATCCGGGACCCGGCGGTTGGGGAGCGGTCTACGTGGTCGACGGTGAGATCGCCGCCGAGCGGCACGGTCACGAGGGGGACACCACCAACAACCGCATGGAGCTGACGGCCCTCATCGAGGGAGCGGGGCTGGTGCCTGCGGGCACCGCGGCCACGGTGTACTCCGACTCGCGCCTTGCGGTGCGTACCATCACCGAATGGGCCCCGGGATGGGAACGCAGGGGCTGGAAGCGAAAGTCGGGTCCGGTGGAGAACCTCGACCTCGTGAAGCGGGCCTTCACCCTGTACCGCCGCCGCCCCGAGCTGCGCCTGGAATGGATCGCAGCGCACGCCGGACACCGCTGGAACGAGTACGCCGACGCCCTCGCCGGACGCTGGCGCCACGACGACTGAGCGCGATCGCCGGCGGAAACCGGGCGACACGAGCCGCGGCGCCGTCCCGGGTAACCTCCTGACCATGATCCCACAGCGGTTGGAGCCCCTCTTTGCCGCGGGCGCCCCTGCCCGCGAGCTGGCGCAGCGCTTCGCCGCCGCCGGGAAGTCCCTCTACCTGGTCGGAGGCAGCGTCCGCGACGCCCTCCTCGGCCGCGACATCGAAGACCTCGACTATGCCACCGACGCCCGTCCCGCCGAGATCCGCAGCATCGTGGCGGGGTGGGCCGACGACCTCTACCTGCTCGGCGAGGAGTACGGCACGGTCGGCGCGGTCCGCCACGGCGCGGTGCATGAGATCACCACGTTCCGCAGCGACCTGTACCGGGAGGAGAGCCGCAAGCCCAGGGTGGAGTACGCCGACGACCTCGAGACCGACCTGTCTCGGCGCGACTTCACCGTCAACGCCCTCGCCATCGAGGTTCCGGCCGACGACAACGCCACCCCCACCATGATCGATCCGTTCGACGGGCTGGCCGACCTGGCAGGCCGGTTGCTGCGCACCCCGCTCGAGCCGGAGGTCTCCTTCGGGGACGATCCGCTCCGGATGCTGCGCCTCTTCCGCTTCGTGGCCACCTTGGGTTTCGCCCCCGACCGGGCCACCATCGAGTCGGTGCGTGCCATGCGGGGCAGGCTCTCCATCGTCTCCGCCGAGCGGATCCGGGGCGAGTTCGACAAGTTGCTCGTCGGCGCCCACGTCGGGCCTGCCCTGTGGGGATTGGTCGAGACCGGCCTCGCCGCCGAGTTCGTTCCCGAGCTGCCCGGACTTGCGGTTGCCCAGGATCCGGTGCACCGTCACAAGGACGTGCTGGCACACACCATCGCGGTGGTGGAGAAGACCTCACCGGTGCTCGAGGTCCGCCTCGCCGCCCTCTTCCACGACGTCGGCAAGCCCGAGACCAGGCTGGTTGATGCCTCCGGGGTGTCGTTCCATCACCACGAAGTCGTCGGGGCGCGCATGGCACGGGAGCGGATGCGGGCGCTGCGCTACCCCAAGCAGCGGATCGCCGACGTCTCCCAGCTCGTGTTCCTCCACATGCGACCGCACACCTACAAGATGGGATGGACCGACTCGGCGGTGCGGCGCTACGTGCGGGACGCCGGTCCCCTCCTTCCCCTCCTCAACGAGCTGGTGCGCTGCGACGTCACCACCCGCAACGCCAAGCGGGCCCGCGCCATCTCCCGCCGCATCGACGAGTTGGAGGAGCGGGTCGCGCAGCTCCGCGAGCGCGAGGAGCTGGAGGCGATGCGGCCACCGATCGACGGCCATCAGGTCATGGAGCACCTCGGGATCGAGTCGGGGCCGTTGGTGGGGGAGGTGATGGACCTGCTCTACGAGCGCCGCATCGAGGAGGGCCCGTATCCGCAGGAGGAGGCCTTCCGAGTGGTCGACGAGTGGTGGGCGGAACGGCGACCCGGAGGAGACGCCGGGTAGCGAACCGACCTGTCAGGTCTCGTCGTCTTCGCCGTTGTGGCGCGGGGTGGTGCCCCAGCTCGTCATGGCGATGCCGCCGAGGGCGCCGAGGCCGGCGACGCCGACGAACGACAGCAGGAAGCCGATGTGGAGCCCTGCCTCGTTGGCGTAGGCGAAGATCGCGAGCAGCGCCAACACGGCGGCGGCCACGATCAGGGGGACCCCGGTGGCGCGCTGGTGGCGGCGTGAGGCGAGATAGACACCGGCGGCGGCCCCCAGCGCCGCGGCGCCGCCCACGACCCGGGCGAGTGGGAAGCCGGTGTCGCCGATGAGGTGGAACGGCCCCCATCCGAGCAGGGCTCCGAGGCCGAGGAGGGCGGCGGATCCGAGGAGCGGCCACACCAGCATCGGCCGCAAGGTGGTGTCGTCGCCGTAGCCGGCGGCCGAGCGTTGCCGGAGGTCGTCGAACCGGCTGGAGAGGGAATCCGCAGTCGGGAACGGGCGGCGTCCTCCCCGACCGGCGGCGGACTTGACCCGGCGCGGTCCCGACGGGGCGGGCTCGTCCCGGTGTGGCTCGAAGGCGGGGATGCCGACCGCGGCGGCGAAGCCCTCGGGGTCGGTGACGTCGAGGATGAGGTCCTCGCCGTCGGCGTGGAGCCGGAAACCGTCCGCCGCGGCGTCGATCTCGATCTCCTGACGCGTCCAGTCGCCGATCTGGGCGGGGCCGGAGCTGACGACGAGATGCACGTCGTCGATGACCACGTCGGCGGTGACCGAGGTGGTGGGGTCGCTGGCGAGCCGCACGCTCCCGGTGAATTCGGGCATGACCCTCCCCTCAGATCGGCTGACAGATCACCATCGGATCGCCGGGGGCAAGGCTTGAGGGCGTCGTGGCCGTCGGGAAGCTCACCCCGCGACGCCGCCGGAACCAATCTGGGGCGCCGCGCCGGTCATGGTAATGCTTTCAAGGTGAAGCGTCGTCTCCGGGCTCCGGTGCGGTCGCCTCGTCGGGAGGGCGGCGGTTGCGACGCTCCACCCAGCGCACCCCCACCAGCACGACCACGATGGGGAGCACGAAGAGCAGCGCCTCGTCCCAGCCGTACTGGTGGGCGAGCAGGGGCGCAGCAGAGAGCATCTCAGCCGGTGGCGACGAGGAAGCCGAGCGAGGCCGGGGTCACCATGAGGGCCGGCATGGCCTTGCGGCGACGGACTCCGCCGGCGGCGCCGGTGAGGTCGCCATGGTCAGCGGACCTCGATCTCCAACAGCGTGACCTCTTCGTCCGTCAGTTCGAGATCGAAGCTCCCGGTGGTATCGGCAACGAACTCGAGCAGGGCGGCCGTGTCGGGCCCGACGTCGCCTTTGATGTCGTAGCCGAGGAGGTGGACCTCGTCGACGACGTCGGATGTGACGAGCAGCTGCACCAAGGTACCCACCGCCACCTGGGGATGGGCGGGCCCCTCGACGGCGCCGTCGGCGTACGAGACGCTGAAGAGGGCCTGAACTTCACCGACGGTGGTCGTGGTCGTCGCTGTCGTGGGCGTGGTCGTGGTGGTGTCCGCCACAGAGGTCGTGGTCACAGCCGTGGTGGTGGCGGCGAGTGTCGTGGCGGGAAGGGTCGTCTCAGCCGCCGGCTCGCTGCTGCTGCAGGCGGTGGCGGCGAGCAGGGTGACAGCGAGGAATAAGGGGAGGCGAAACCGTTTCGGCATGGTGGCGCGAGCCTACCCCGTCCCGAGTGAGGACCCGGCACAACGCTGACGCCATTCCACCTTGACCTTCATACACATATGCGTATACTCACGGCTCCGTCCCGCAGGAGTGACCCTTGGCGTACCGCATCGGCATCTTCGGCGCCTCCGGCTACGCCGGGGGCGAACTCGTCCGCCTCGTCGACGGCCATCCCTCCATGGAGGCCGACTACCTGGGTGCCCACAGCAAGGCGGGGACCACACTCGGCGAGGTCCATCCCCACCTCGGCGGTGGCGACCGTGCCCTCGGCACCCTCGACCCGGCCGCCGCCGGGGACCTCGACCTGGCGTTTCTGGCGCTTCCCCACGGCGCATCGGCCGAGCCGGCCCTCGCTCTGCTGGAGCGGGGAGTGCGGGTGGTCGACCTCGGAAGCGACTTCCGTTTCGACTCGACGGCGCGCTACGAGGAGGCCTACGGCACCGCCCATCCCCATCCCGAGGAGCTGGGGAGATGGCCCTACGGCATTCCCGAGTTCTTCCGGACTGCCA
>CAYUDA010000046.1:0-10272 GCA_964443425.1 uncultured Acidimicrobiaceae bacterium | reverse complement strand
CGCCACCTTCGGTGGCGCCTCCCCGGTCCCCCCTGATCCCAGGGGGGACGACAGAGTGGCGCACCGCGACCGCCCTGATCCCGGGGGGGACGACAGAACGGTGCGCCTACTCGTGGCGGTGGGCCTCGTCCTCCCTCACCCACTCGGCGCCGCCGGCCCAGTGCTCCTTCTTCCAGATCGGAGCCCGCGCCTTCACCTCGTCGATCAGGTAGCGAGCGGCGGCGAACGCCTCGGCCCGATGCTCCGCGCCGACCGCCACGCCGACGCTGACCTCGCTCACTGCGAGGTCCCCGACCCGATGCACCACCGCGACCCGTTCCAGCGGCCATCGATCCCGCGCCTCGGCGACGATCTCGGCGATCTTGGACTCCACCACGCCGCCATATGCCTCGTATTCGAGATGGGTGACATCCTCCCGGCCTGGCGCATGGTCCCGGACCGTGCCCAGAAAGAGCGCCACCGCCCCGCACGACGGTCGGGATACGGCCGCCACCAGGTCCGCCGGTGTGATGACGTCGCCACTCACCGTCACCACGTCGGCAGCGTCGTCATGTCCGGCTAGCGGGTCGGAAGCCATACAATCCCCTCCGTGGATCACACTACCCCGGAACAGGATCCGACCACGCCGGACCCCGAGCCCGGCGACACCGGCGAGCAGGCCACGCCACCGGCCCCGGAACCACCGCTGCGACGCGACTCGCTGCAGCCCGAGTTTGCCGAGCGCGCCTTCCCTCCCCGCCCCGAGACACCACCGACCTCACCGGCTCCGCCCCCGGAGCCCACGTGGGAGCCCGAGCCGGCCACCGCCACCCACGGCGCCGCCCCCCTCACCGGCTACGAGTCGCCCCACGCCGGGAGCGCCTGGGCCCGCCCCGGCCAGTACCTCGAACCCGACGACCTCATGTCTGGCGCACCACTGCCGGCATCCGGCCGACCTCGCCGGCGGGAGCGGCGCCGCTGGCCCCTCGTGCTGGTCGGACTGCTCTCCGGCCTCGTCGGCGCCGCCGCCACCGTCGGCGCGCTCTCCGTCGTCGGCGCCTTCGACACCGAGGAAGCGGGCCCCACCACCACCGTCGCCGCCACCCACGCCGGGAACAGCACCGTGGAGCCCGTCACCGGAGTCGATGCCGCCGCGGTCGCCCGCAAGGTGGTGCCGTCGATCGTCACCGTCCAGGTCGGCTTCGACGGCCCCACCGGCTTCGAGTTGTACGGCTCCGGTTCGGGCGTGGTCCTCACCGACGACGGCTACATCGTCACCAACCACCACGTGCTCGAAGACATCGATCTCGCCCGCGTCGTGTTCCAGGACGGCCGGACCTACTCGGCGGACATCGTCGGCAGTGACGCTCGCACCGACCTTGCGGTGCTCAACATCGATGCCGCGAACCTCACCCCCATCGAATTCGGCGCCACCGACACGATGGCGATCGGTGAGGTAGCCATCGCCGTCGGCAACCCGCTCGGGCTGGCGGGAGGCGCCTCGCTCACCATGGGTGTGGTCTCCGCCTTCGAGCGCGAGGTCGACACCGGGTCCGGCCTCGACGCCAACGACCGGCTCTTCGGCATGTTGCAGACCGACGCCCCGATCCAGCAGGGCTCGAGCGGTGGCGCCCTCGTCGACGGCACCGGGCGCCTCATCGGCATCACCACCGCCATCGGGGTGAGCAGCGCCGGCGCGGAGGGCATCGGCTTCGCCATCCCGGTCGAGGTGGTGTACCGGGTGACCAACCAGCTCATCGCCACCGGCACGGTCCACCACGCCTTCCTCGGTGTCAGCCTCCAGAACGCCTTCGACGAAGCCAGCGACGGGGCCCAGGTCCCCGCCGGCGCCTTCATCGCCGACTACGTCGAAGGCGAGTCGGCCGCCGAGGACGCCGGGCTCGAGATCGGGGACGTCATCGTGGGCTACAACGGCGCCGCGGTGGCGAGCCGTGAGCAGCTCATCAGCGCCCTGCACCGTCTCGCAGTGGGCGACGTGATCACCCTCGACGTGATCCGGAACGGGGAACGACTCAGCTTGGACGTGGTGCTCGGCGAGCGGCCTCCCGACGAATGATCCGGCGACGCCCGCTGCCGTGACGATCCCGACCGCGACGCCGTCCCCGGTCACGGATCGGCCCCGCGGTATCCTCTCATCCGAATCAGCGGAGGCACCGGCGTGAGCGACAACCTGTTCGACCGGCTCTTCGAGCTCTTCCAGTCGTCCGGTCCCGTGAACTGGAAACTGGCGCGGGAGGTGATGCACTCCATCACCGGCGTCACCGAGCCGATCGAGCCCGCCGTCGCCGAGGAGTACCAGGAGCTGACCCTGGCGGCCCAACTCCGCCTCGCCGAAGCGACCAGCCTCGAAGTGAGCACCTCTCGCCCCCTCCACCCCGTCGACCGGACCACCTGGGCCGACGAGAACGAGCAAAGCTTCCGCTATCTCGTCGAGCCCCTCGTCGGCAAGCTGACTGCCCCGTCGGAGAACCCGGCGATGGGAGCGATGCTGCAGCCGATGGGCCCCGCCATCCTCGGCATCCAGGCGGGAACCACCGTCGGGTTCATGAGCCACCGCGCCCTCGGCCAGTTCGACACCGGCCTCCCTGCCCTCGACCACGACGACATGCTGCTCGTCGTACCCAACGTGGAGGGGTTCGCCAGGGACCACAACGTCGACACCCGCCAGATCCGCCTCTGGGCAGCCTGCCACGAGGTGACCCACCACGCCGTGATGACGGTGCCGTGGCTGCGGGGGCACTTCGTCGACATCGTGGGCTCGTTCTACGAGACGGTCCAATTCGACCCGTCCCGCCTCATGGAGGCCATCACCGGGCTGCAGGACCCCGACCAGATCGAAGGGCTCGTCTCCGGGCCCGGCGGCCTCGCCGGCATGCTCGGCGCCAGCTTCGACGACACCCGCCTCGCTCCCATCCAGGCCTTCGTCGCCATCGTCGACGGCTACGCCGACTACACGGTGCGGCGGGCCGCCGCCGACCTGCTTCCCCAACTCGACCTCATCGAGGAAGCCAACGGCCGCCGCCGGATCGAACCCAACGACGCCGAACGGTTCCTCCAGCAGATCGTCGGCCTCGAGCTGCACCGTCACCGGGCTCGGGACGCCACCACCTTCTGCGTCGAGATCGAGCGGCGATGGAGCGACGAGGCGCTGGGCCGGCTCTGGGCCGATCCCTCCCATCTCCCCAGCATCGACGAGCTCACCGACCCGGTGGGCTGGGCCGCCCGCACCCTGCTCGACTGAGACCGCATTCCAACGCCGCCGGTACCGCTAGCTTGGACGTGACGTAGTGAAAGGACCCTCGTGACGGCTTCCATCGGCGCACCCGCCCCCGACTTCGAGCTTCCCGCCCCCGACAAGTCCCCCACCGCGCTCTCCTCGTTCCGCGGACACAACACCCTCGTGGTGTTCATCCCGTTCCCCTTCACCGGGAACTGCTCCACCGAGGTGTGCACCCTGCGCGACCATCTGGCGGACCTCGCCAACCTCGACGCCAACGTCGTCGTCATCACCTGCGATACCGCCCACGCCAACCGCGTCTGGGCGGAGCAAAACGGCCTCACCTTCCCGGTGCTGTCAGATTTCTGGCCACACGGCGAGGTCTCCCGCAGCTACGGAGCCTTCAACGAGGCGACGGGGTCGGCCAACCGCCACAGCTTCGTGCTCGACGCCGACGGGATCGTACGGGACATCATCAAGACCGATTCACTCGGCGTCATCCGGGAGTACGACGCCTACGTGACGTCGCTCGCCGCGATCGGGAGCTGATCAGCCGAACAGGCCTCGCCAGATCCGCTGCAACAAGTTGGCCCGGGTCGGCTGCGGCAGCTCCCCCAGCACCTCGGCAAGGTGGTCGGGGGGCAGGTCGCCGACGAGCACGTACGACATCGAGCCGGACTTCCACACCACCCACACCTCGCTCGGGGTCAGCATCCGGAGATACTTCGAGCCGTTGATCTCGACCGTGGAGCCATCGGAGAACGGCGTCGTATCGACGCTCCCCTCGACCTCGAACACCGAGAAGGAGAAGAAGCCGTCGGTGAAGAACGCCTGGACCACGTCCCCGGGTCCGGTGTAGACGTCGAGGCGGCTGTACCCGTCGGCGGTCGCCGGCAGCGATGAGCGATCCGACGGCAAGGCCACGTCGAAGTCGCCACCGCCGTCCCGCAGCGCTGCGTAGAGGCGGGTCGGGTTCGGGTCGAAGTCGAGCATCGAACTGAGACGGAACAGCGTGCCGGCACCGTCGTAGACCTCCGAGGCGAGCGGCGCCGAGGTGGCGTCGTCGAGCCAGATCCGGGCCCTCATCGTGTCCCCTTCCAGGATCGTGAGCAGGGTGGCGTCACGGCCCAGCCGTTTCACCGCCTGCGGCTCGGCCATCTGGTAGCGGTCGCTGAGCCCGCCCACCGACCAGCCGTGGATGACGACGGCGCCCCCGGAGCCGAAGACACGCCCGTCGCCGATCATGGTGTCCCCGGAGGCCCCCTCGACCATCATCATCGGGCCGGCATGCTCCACCGAGACCACGCCGAACGTGGTGGCGCCGTCGAGGGTGCTCCACGTCGCCTGGCGCCCTGCATAGCTGGATGCCTCCGCCTGGTTCAGGTAGGTGTCGAGGTCGGATGCGACAGCGGGCGCCATCGACCCGGCCACCACGGCGGCGACGACGACCGCCACCGGGACCAGACGCAGCATGGAGCGGCTCATGGCGCCTCCCCCTGCGACAGGTAGACCGGGATCACGCCGAAGCCGGGCTCGAGGGAGGCCCGGGCGTTGTGCTGGTCGGAGAACTGGGAGACGTCGATCGACGAGGTGGGCGGCGGGGCCCCGAGGATCCCCACTGCGATGGCGACGGCGGCCGCCATCCCGGCCACGGTGGCAGTCACCACCCGCCACCGGGTGCGGTGCCGGGCCCGGGCCGCGTCGCGCCGGGTCATGAGGAACTCGGGAGGTTCCAGCCCGGGCAGGGAGCGGATGGCGGTGCGGGCCGCGTCCAGCTCGTGGAACTGGGCCCGGCAGTCCTCACACTCCCCGAGGTGGAGGAGCACGATTTCCTGTTCGACGGTGGCCAGTTCCCCGTCGAGCAGCGCCGACAGCTCAGGCCCGGGGTGGGCCGACGGCAGCAGCCGCTCCGGCAGCTCCAGCTCGGGGAGGGTACGCAGCGCAGCCCTCATCTCCTTGATGCGATGGAACTCGGCCACGCATTCGAGACAGTTGGTGAGGTGGGCGACGACGTCGTCCAGCTCGCCGGGGCGCAGCTCCCCGTCGAGGTAGGCCGAGAGCAGGTCCTGGTCGGGACAGCGGTCGTCGTGACGCGTCAGACGGGCCATGTCAACAACTCCCGCAGCATGCGCCGCCCGCGGTGGATCCGGCTCCGTACCGTGCCCACCGGAGCTTCGACCGCCTCGGCGATCTCCTCGTAGGTGAGGCCCACCACGTCGCAGAGCACGACACACTCCCGGAAGTCGAGCGGCACTTTGAGCAACGCCGATTGGATGTCCTCGGAGAGTCGCACCGACGCCAGCACCTCGTCGGGGGATGGACTGGCCAGCGCCAGATTGCGTTCGTCCTCGGGGAGGGGGGAGGTGGGACGGCGCTGGCGGCGGCGCACACCGTCGATGAAGGCGTTGCGGGTGATACGCCACAGCCAGCCGTCGAAGGAGCCGGGGGTGTAGGAGGCCAGGCCCTTGCGGACCCGAAGCAGGACGTCCTGCACGAGATCCGCCGCGTCGTCCGGGTTCCCGGTGAGGCGATACGCGAAGTTGTATATCTTCCGCCCATAGCGTCGCGCTACGTCTTCCCAGCTAGGCGTGGTGTCGTCAACCATGTCTTCCCCGTACTCCTAGGAGAGTCAACGAACATGCGGCAGGGAGAGTTCCGCGACGTACCAGCAATGGTACGGGGTGTCGTGCCGGGCCGGGCGGAGAGATGATCGTCGCCACGATCAGGCGGGAGAGGTGATCGTCGCCGGTTTCAGGCGGAAGGGGAATCGTCTTCGTCGTCTTCGGCGCCCTCGGAGAGACCCTTGCGGAACTCCCGGGCAGATGCCCCGATCGAGCGGGCGAGATCCGGGAGCTTCTTGGCCCCGAACAGCAGGAGAACGATCAGCAGGATGACGATGATCTCCCAGCCGTCGATGTTCTTGATCACGCGATGCTCCTTCGATCGTGCCGCGAGTGTAACGAGACGGCGGTCCTATCTGTGCCGGGGGTGCCGGATCATCAGCCCATGGCGATGGAGTCGACGAAGGCCTGGAGACGCTCCCGGGTGATGAAACGGCAGCGGGGCTCGCGTTGCTCCTGGTCGTAGATGAGGTACGGGCCGTACTTGTCGGTGATCAGCAACCCGTGGTCGACCCCGGGTGTGGTGGCGAACGAGACGGCGAACTGGCGGACGACCTGCTCCGACAACTCGGGGTACTCGTCGGCGTGGTGGTCGATGGCCATCAGGTAGGCGCGGCTCGCGCCCCGGGTGGCGAGGAACGTGCCCGGCGTCTCCCCCGGGACGATCGTGTAGCCGGCGATGCGGAGCAGCCCGAGCGTGAGGTCGGTTGCGGTCATGACGCAGGGATCGATGCCCTGGGCCCGCAGCCCGGCGTCGACGGCCTCGGTGAGCCGGATCTCCTTGCAGATCGGCACCAGCTCGTCGCCGGAGGCGGCCTCCGCCAGCCCGGGGGCGTGGGCCAGGTCCTGTTCGGCGATCATCGCCAACGGGTCGTAGCTGGTCGAGGCGGCATGCGGTATCAGATCCGGAATCTGGACCACGGGGAGGATGTCGGGCTCGTCGAGCGTCAGCGACCCGACCTCGACCGCCACCCCGTCCCGGACCCCGTAGGCACGCACCGTGCTCACCCCGGTCAGCGGCAGGTGGGCGCTGCGCTTGCGGCGCACCACCTCGACCGCGTGGTGCATCAGCAAGTCCCGCAGCACCGGATCGGGAGCGTTGCGCGGCAGCGGCACATCGAAGTAGACCCGGGCGTCACCCGCCTCGACGTGGAACTCGGCGGCGGGAACGTGGAGGCCGACGAGACCCAACGGGGCATCGCCGTCGTCGTCGTCCGCCTCCGGGCGCTCGGCACTCTGACGAGCGACGAACGCCACCAGCGCCACGAGCGCCACCACGAGCAGGATGATCAAACCGATCGCCATGTGGCCGACTCCTCTCGTGCCGTTCTGACCGATTCTACGGGGCGAATGCCGACCGTGGCAGGAGGCTGACGGTCCGGGACCGATCCGGAATCAGGAGACCTTTCGCTGCCGCCCTGTGAGAGCCCGCTGACGGCGGATGCGGCGGCGTTCTCGTTCCGACATGCCACCCCAGATCCCGAACTTCTCGCTGCTCACGATGGCGAATTCGAGACAGGCACCCTGGACCGAACACTGCCGGCAGATGGACTTGGCGGTTCGGGTGGAAGCGCCCCGCTCCGGGAAGAAGAGATCCGGGTCGGCCCCACGGCAATTCGCAAGATCCTGCCAGGCCAGATCCTCGCTCCCCAGAACATCGAGCATCTGAGTGAACACGCCGACTCCTACATCGTTGTAATTACGCTGTTGTGATTCAACCAACCCCGCGCGCGGCTGTCAACCCCGAAAACCCTTGTGTTACTTGGCCTCCGGCCGGCGCGGTGTGGTCGCCCGCGTACGGAGGGACACGGGGGAGCGCCCCCGGCAGGTCCGATGGAGGCCCGGCCGCGACCCGTCCGCTCCCTGCCACCAGGCGGTTTCTGCCATGCATGGCAGCCCCGGCCGCGCTCCGGCATAATGGATGGCTGCGACGACCCGACGAGCGGAGGACACCCGGTGACGGTCACCGAGCAGCGGAACGAGACCACAACCCGGCGTCCGCTTCCGTGGCTCCTCGACTTCTACCGCTCCGACGTCGGCAAGAAATGGGCGATGGCGGTCACCGGGGTGGCCCTGCTCGGATACGTTCTTCTCCACCTGCTCGGCAACCTGAAGGCCTACATCGGGCCCTCGAGCATCGACCAGTACGGAGAGGCACTGCGGGACCTCGGCGGCCATCTCGTCCCCCGCACCCACCTCCTCTGGATCATGCGGATCGGACTCGGCGCCGCCTTCGTGGTCCACGTCCACGCCGCCACCGTCCTCACCCTCCACAACTTCCAGGCCCGCGGCAGGCAGCGCTACGAGGCGGGACGCCATTACCTCGCCGCCAACCTCGCCTCACGCACCATGCGCTGGACCGGCACAATCGTGCTGGCGTACCTCGTCTTCCACCTCGCCGATCTCACCTGGGGCAGCGCCAACCCTGACTTCATGCGCGGCCACCCCTACGCCAACCTGATCGCCAGCCTGCAGCGGGTTCCGGTGGCGGTGCTCTACGTCATCGCCAACATCGCGCTCGCCATCCACATCTACCACGGGGCGTGGAGCCTCTTCCAGAGCGTCGGCGCCAACAACGCCCGCTTCAACAAGTGGCGCCGCTTCTTCGCCGTCGGATTCGCCGTGGTGATCCTGGTGGGGAACCTCAGCCTCCCGATCGCGATCCAGCTCGGCATCATCAGCTAGTCCCGGAGAGGACGACCAAGAAGGTGACCATCACACTCGACGCCAAGATCCCGGCCGGCCCCATCGAGGACAAGTGGGACACCCACCGTTTCGACATCCGGCTCGTCAACCCCGCCAACAAACGGAAGTACGAGATCATCGTCGTCGGGTCGGGTCTCGCCGGGGCGTCGACCGCCGCCACCCTCGCCGAACTCGGATACCGGGTGAAGGTCTTCACCTACCACGACTCGCCCCGCCGCGCCCACAGCATCGCGGCTCAGGGAGGCATCAACGCCGCCAAGAACTACCCGAACGACGGCGACAGCATCTACCGGCTCTTCTACGACACCGTCAAGGGCGGCGACTACCGCTCCCGCGAGGCCAACGTCTACCGGCTGGCGCAGGTCTCCAACGAGATCATCGACCAATGTGCCGCCCAGGGCGTCCCCTTCGCTCGCGAGTACGGGGGCCTGCTCGACAACCGTTCTTTCGGCGGCGCCCAGGTGTCCCGCACCTTCTACGCCCGGGGCCAGACCGGCCAGCAGCTCCTGCTCGGCGCCTACCAGGCCCTCGCCCGCCAGATCCACCTCGGGGCGGTGCAGCTCTTCAACCGCTCCGAGATGCTCGACGTGGTGCTCCACGAGGGACGCGCCGTGGGCGTCGTCGTGCGCAACCTGGTGAGCGGTGAGGTCACCTCGCATTCGGCTCACGCCGTGGTGCTGGCGACCGGCGGCTACTCCAACGTGTATTTCCTCTCCACCAACGCCATGGCGTGCAACACGACCGCTATCTGGCGGGCCCACCGCAAAGGGGCACTGTTCGCCAACCCCTGCTACACCCAGATCCACCCCACCTGCATCCCCGCCAGCGACGAGTTCCAGTCGAAGCTCACTCTCATGTCCGAGTCGCTGCGCAACGACGGGCGCATCTGGGTACCGCTCGATCCGGCCGACACCCGGCCCCCCAACCAGATCCCCGAAGCCGAGCGCGACTACTACCTGGAGCGCCGCTACCCGGCGTTCGGCAACTTGGTGCCCCGCGACGTGGCCTCGCGGGCGGCGAAGCGCATCATCGACGACGACCGGGGGGTGGGACCGCTGCGCAACGGGGTCTACCTCGACTTCGCCGACGCCATCGGCCGCCTGGGACGCGACACGATCGAAGCCCGCTACGGCAACCTCTTCGAGATGTATCAGCGGATCACCGACGAGGACCCGTACACGGTGCCGATGCGGATCTACCCGGCCCCCCACTACACGATGGGCGGGCTGTGGGTCGACTACAACCTGATGACCACCGTCGCAGGTCTCTACGCCATCGGGGAGGCCAACTTCTCCGACCACGGGGCCAACCGCCTCGGGGCGAGCGCCCTCATGCAGGGACTCGCCGACGGCTACTTCGTGCTCCCTGCCACCATCGGGGACTACCTGGCAGACTGGCTCAACGTCGATCCGGTCCCCAGCGACCATCCCGCCTTTGCCGCCGCCGAACAGGCGGTCGCCGATCGGGTACGGCGGGTGCTGGCGGTCGACGGCACCCGCACCGTCGACTCCTTCCACCGCGAGCTGGGCACGATCATGATCGAGCACTGCGGCATGGTCCGGAGCAGGGCCGGACTCGAAGAGGCGATCGCAGCCATCGGGACGCTGCGCGAGGAGTACTGGAACGACGTGCGGGTCCTCGGCGACGCCGGCTCCTTCAACCAGTCGCTGGAGCGGGCCGGCCGGGTCGCCGACTTCCTGGAACTCGGCGAGCTGATGTGCCGCGACG
>CAYUDA010000045.1:0-10319 GCA_964443425.1 uncultured Acidimicrobiaceae bacterium | reverse complement strand
TTCTACGGCAACTACCACTCGCAGCGCTTCGTGGACGGCAAGTTGGTGCTGCGACTCAAGCACGAGCCGGGCGACGCCCTCATCGCCGCCCTCAACGAGGAGTTCCCCGACATCCTGGTCGACGGCACCATCGAGAAGATCCCCACCACCCCGGCGGAACTCGCCGATGGCGACCACGTCGGCCTCCCCCGGATCCGGATGCACTTCGACCGCCGCCACCTGGGACGCCTCCGGCAGCTGGTCGACCGCCTCAACGCCGCCGCCGAGGATGAGGGCCCCGCCGCAGATCGGTAGAATGCGCCCCTGATGCGAGAGATTCTGTCCGATCTGGTCGCCGAACAGCAGGCGCTGGACCAATTCCTCCAGAGCATCTCCGAACGCGACTGGAGGCTTCCCACTCCTGCCCCCGGCTGGAGCATCAAGGACACCGTGAGCCACCTCGCCTTCAGCGAGGAGTTCGCGGTGGGGGCCATCGAAGGCGGCGACGAGTTCCTCGCCGGCGCCGACGTCAACGACCTCGACCAGTGGGCGGCGCGCGGGGTACGGCGGGGACACAACAAGCGTCACCAGGAAGTCATCGAATGGTGGCGCAACAGCCGGGCCGCGGTGATCGAGGCCCTCTCCCGCATGGAGCCGAGTCGCCGCATCCCCTGGCTGGTGAAGCCGGTGGCGGCCCGCACCTTCGCCACCCTGCGCCTCATGGAGACCTGGGCCCATGGCCTCGACATCCAGGCCGCCATGGAGGGCCGCCTCCCCCCTCCGGAGGAGGACGACGACTCCAGCGGCGACTCTCCGCGGCTCCGCCACATCGCCTGGCTCGCCCACCGCATGCTCCCCTATGCCTTCGCCGAGGCCGGTGAGGAATTCCCGGCGGCCGGGATTCGTGTCGAGCTGATGGGGCCCCGCTACGCCCGCTGGGTGTTCGGCCCCACCGATGCGGGCAACGTGATCAAGGGGCTCGGGGGCGAATGGTGCCGGGTGGCGGTGCACCGCCTCGACGTGTCCTCCACCGCCCTCAAAGCGGAAGGCCCGGCGGCGGAGATCGCCCTCGCCGTGGTCCGGACCTACTGACCGCGGTGACCCCCTTCCCCCGACTCGTGGGCATGGTCCACCTCGCCGCCCTTCCCGGCGCTCCCCGCTTCGGTGGCGATTTCGAGGCCGTGCTGGCGGCGGCGGTGCGGGACGCCGCGGTGCTGGCGGAGGCCGGATTCGACGCCGTGCTCGTCGAGAACTACGGCGACGCCCCCTTCTTCCCCGACGACGTCCCCAAGGTGACGGTGGCGGCGATGACACGGGCGGTGGAGGCGGTTTGCACCGCGACCGAGATCCCGGTCGGTGTCAACGTGCTCCGCAACGACGCCTCGGCCGCCCTTGCGGTGGCCGCCGCCACCGGTGCGTCGTTCATCAGGGTCAACGTGCTGTCGGGCGTCATGATCACCGATCAGGGACCGATCGTGGGTCGGGCCGCCGAAGTGCTGCGGCAGCGGCAGGCACTGGCGCCCGACACCCTCATCCTCGCCGACGTTCTGGTGAAGCACGCCGTCCCTCCGAGCGGCGTCACCCTCGAGCGCGCCGCCGAAGAGACGGCGGAACGCACCCTCGCCGACGCCCTCGTCGTCACAGGCCCCACCACCGGGCGGCCCCCCACCATGGCAACCGTCCGCAAGGTCAAAGAGGTCGCTCGCCACGTCCCGGTTCTGGTCGGCTCCGGGGTCACCGCCGCCACCGTCGCCCGTTTCCTCGCCTCCGCCGACGGTGTCATCGCCGGCACCGCGCTCAAACGAAGCGGCGTGACCACCGACCCGGTCTCCCCGGGCCGGGCCAAGGTGTTCGTCACCTCCGCCAGGGGCGCCACCAAGGGACACGACTGAAAGGGAGCCGACGTGTATCGCAACCGTCTCACCCCCGGGCCCGTCCATCTCCTCCGCCTCCCGCAGGGCTCCGACCTCGTCGAGGAGATCGGTCGCTTCGCGTCCGAGCAGGGCATCACCGCCGCCACCGTCAGCTTCCTGGGCGCGGTGCAGCGAGCGTCGTTGCGCTACTACGACCAGTCGGCCCATCAATACCGCGACTTCACGATCGACCAACCGCTCGAGGTGGTCTCGGGGGTGGGAAACGTGACGCTGCTCGACGGTGAGCCGTTCCTCCACGTCCACGCCGCCTTCGCCGACGACCAGGGCCGAGGCCACGGCGGCCACGTCAACGCCGGCACGATCGTCTTCGCCCTCGAGGTGACCGTCCAGGAGCTGGAGGGAGAAGCCCCGGTGCGACTCCCCGACACCGCCTCGGGCCTCAACCTGTGGGGAGGGGACGCCCGGTAGCCGCCGGCCTCACCTGCGGATGTCGAAACCGGCCTTGAGCAACAGGCGCAGGAAGGCAGGGGCAGGCTCCCGGAACTGGCTGGGACGGAACGCCTCCTCGTGCTCCTCGAAGAAGTCGAGCAGGGTCTCGATCATGTGGCTGATCGAGACCGTGTTGAGGTTCGAGCGGTCGCTGCGCCCGAAGGCCACCAGCCGGGTACGCACCGTGCCGCCGCCGCGAGCGGGGGCGCTGTGGACGCCGCGGCGTTGCAGTCCCTCGATGACGTCGTTGAGTTCCACCGGGTAGATCCACTCCAGGCGGCGCAGCATCGAGAACAGGACCCCGTGGTCCTTGAGGGCCGGGTTGAAGTCGGCGGGCCCCTGCTTCACCTCCCCGATGATGACGTCGATCGCCTCCGCTTCGAGCTGCAGCACCGGGTCGTCGATCATCAGCATCTCCCCCTCCGCGGCGGCGTGGGGGGCACCGGGGTGAGAAGTGCCCGGGAAGCGGATACCCATCACGTCGACGTCGGTGACCGTCTTGAAATGGCCGTCGGGCTGGCGGCGCTGCACCTCGAACTCGCTGAGGGTGAGGTAGCCCGTGAGGCGCAGGTAGCTCTCCACCAGGTTGACGGCGATGTCCATGGTCCCTCCGTTCGCGGCGCGGCTCGTCTTCCCCGATTCTGGCCGAAACACCCCCGGGAGCGGCGTACCGCCGCTCCGCCCCCTGACCCGGTACCGCGAGCCGTTCGGTCCTATCTTTGCTCCCCGGCCGGTGCCAGCATGGGCCTGTTGGCCGCACGACGAGACTGGAGGCGTGCCATGGATGACACCGAGCGCTGCGATCCGCCTTCGGGCGGGACCGAGGTCACCGAGGATCTCAACCCGTACCACGTGAGCCGCCGTCAGTTCGACGAGGCGGTCCCCTTCATCGAGGAGATCCGCACCTACCCGGGTCTCGCCGAGGTGATCTTCACCCCGGAGCGGTCGGTCATGGTGAGCCTCCCGGTGACGATGGACGACGGCCATTTCGAGGTGTTCCGCGGCTACCGGGTGTTGCACGACCATTCGCGGGGACCGGGAAAGGGTGGGATCCGCTTCTACCCCAGCGTCGACCTCGACGAGGTCACCGCCCTCGCCACCTGGATGACGTGGAAGTGCGCCCTGCTCGGTATCCCGTTCGGAGGGGCCAAGGGCGGGGTGGCATGCGACCCCCGCACCATGTCGCGCAGCGAGAAGAAGCGGATCACCCGCCGCTTCATCTCCTCTCTCGGTGACATCATCGGTCCCCACACCGACATCCCCGCCCCCGACGTCTACACGGATTCCGCCACCATGGCGTGGGTCTACGACACCTACGACATGCTGAATCCGGGACACAACAACCTCCCCGTCGTGACCGGCAAGCCCCTCGAGGTCGGCGGCTCGTTGGGGAGAGCGAGCGCCACCGCCCAGGGAGCCGTCTACGTGGCTGAGCGCTTCATCGACCTGATGGGCATTCCCGGCCTCGTCGACCTCAGGGGGAGCCGGGTGGCGATCCAGGGCTTCGGGAACGCCGGGCGCAACGCGGCCGAGATCCTGGCAGCCGCCGGAGCCGTCATCGTGGCGGTGAGCGACTCGCAGGGCGGGATCGTCGCCGACGACGGCCTCGACATCTCGGCCGTCGGGGCCCACAAAGACAAGACCGGCAGCGTCACCGGGTTCCCCGGGGCCACGCCCCTCGAGGCGCGCCAGGTGCTCGAAGTGCCGTGCGACATCCTGATCCCGGCCGCCCTCGAGAACCAGATCACCACCGCCAACGCGGGACGCATCAACGCCAAGCTCATCATCGAGGCCGCCAACGGCCCCACCAGCCCCCTGGCCGACCAGATGCTGTGCTCACGCGGGATCCCGGTCCTGCCCGACATCCTCGCCAACGCCGGCGGGGTGGTGGTGAGCTACTTCGAATGGGTGCAGAACCTCGACAACGAGCAGTGGCCCGAGCACGAGGTGCAGGAGAAGCTGAAAGCGAAGATGTACCGGGCCACCGACGAGGTGGTCGCCAAACGCATCTCGCTGATCGAGCAGCTCCCCCGCTACCAGGAGATGTGGCACGAGGCACGCCCCGAAGACGGCGAGCTCGCCACTCCGACGCTGCGCACCGCCGCCTACGTCAACGCCATCGGGCGGGTGACCCAGGCCACCATCCTGCGCGGCATCTGGCCCTGAGCCGGCGCGACCATCGCATCACGTTGGGGGCCAGACCGATCCGCCGGTCTTACGCGCGCCGGCGCGCGTAAGACGATTTTGTCATTCACGCCAGCATGTGGCAGGCGGGGGCGCCCCCACCGCCCCGGGTTCGTGTCACCACCCTGAGGTAGCCTGCGCGCATGGCGCGAGACCGCTTCACGGCTCCCACCCGGGCCTGGTTCGAGGCGTCGTTCGCCGCGCCCACCGCCGCTCAAACGATGGGCTGGGACGCCATCGCCGACGGCCGTCACACCCTCATCCACGCCCCGACCGGCTCCGGGAAGACGCTCGCCGCCTTTTTGTGGGCCCTCGACCGCCTCGCCACCGAGCCGGTCCCACCGGAACGGGAACGGTGCCGGGTGCTCTACGTCTCCCCCATGAAGGCCCTCGCCTACGACGTGGAGCGAAACCTGCGGGCTCCCCTCACCGGTATCCAGCTCGCCGCCGAGCGCCTCGGCGCTCCCCCACCCCGTATCACCACCGCCATGCGCACCGGCGACACTCCCTCGGCCAGCCGCCAGTCGATGCTGCGCCATCCCCCCGACATCCTCATCACCACCCCCGAGTCGCTCTACCTGATGCTCACCTCCCGGGCCAGGGACATGCTGCGGTCGGTGCGCTGGGTCATCGTCGACGAGATCCACTCCGTCGCCGCCACCAAGCGGGGCACTCACCTCAGCCTGAGCCTGGAGCGCCTCACCGAGATCACCACCGAGCCTCCGCAACGCATCGGGCTCTCCGCCACCCAGCGTCCTCTCTCCGCCATCGCGGAGTTCCTCGGGGGCGGTGATCTCGTCGACGGCACCTGGCAGGCCCGCCCGGTCACGGTGGTCGACGTTCCGAGCCACAAGGAACTCGAGGTCGAGATCGTGGTCCCGGTGGACGACATGATGCGTCCCGAGGAGACCCCTCCCTCCCCCGACGATCCGGTCCCGGCCGGTGACGGCGCCCGCCGCTCCATCTGGCCTGCCGTCTATCCCAGGCTGTTGCAGCTGATCCGGGAGCACACCTCGACCCTGGTGTTCGTCAACAGTCGCGGTCTGGCGGAGCGGCTCGCCGCCGAGATCAACCGCCTCGCCGGCGAGGACCTGGTCCAGTCGCACCACGGCTCGGTCTCCCGCGAGCAGCGGCTCGAGATCGAGAGCCGCCTCAAGAGCGGGGAGCTGGCCGGCGTCGTCGCCACCTCCACTCTGGAACTCGGTATCGACATGGCCGCCGTCGACCTCGTGGTGCTGGTCGAGTCTCCGTCGTCGGTGGCCCGTGGCCTGCAGCGGGTGGGCCGGGCCGGGCACCAGGTCGGGATGCCGAGTCGGGCTCGCGTCTTCCCCAAGCATCGCGGCGACCTGCTCGAGACCGCGGTGGTGGTGGAACGCATGTATCAAGGCGCCATCGAGGAGACCCACATCCCCGCCAACCCGCTCGACGTGCTCGCCCAGCATGTCGTCTCGGCCGCCGCAGTCGAGCCGAGGAGTGTCGACGACCTCTTCACCCTGGTGCGGCGCGCCGCCCCCTACCGCAACCTGAGCCGCAACGCCTTCGAAGCCGTGCTCGACATGCTCGCCGGCCGCTACCCGTCCGACGAGTTCGCCGAGCTGCGGCCCCGCATCGTGTGGGACCGGGTCGAGGGCATCATCAGCCCGCGGGGCAACGCCCGCATGCTGGCGGTCACCAACCCCGGCACCATTCCCGACCGCGGCCTCTACACCGTCACCCTGCCGGAGGGCGGAAAGGTCGGCGAACTCGACGAGGAGATGGTCTACGAGCGGAGGCCGGGCGACGTCTTCGTGCTCGGGTCCACCTCGTGGAAGATCACCGAGATCACCCACGACCGGGTCGTGGTGGCCCCCGCCCCTGCCGAGTCGGCCGCCTCCATGCCGTTCTGGCACGGGGACGGGCCGGGCCGCCCGTTGGAGCTGGGGCGCGCCGTCGGCGCCTTCGTCCGCGAGATGGGCCGGCTCGACGGCGACGCCGCCCGCGCCACCCTCCAAGAGCGGTACCGGCTCGACGTCCGGGCCGCCGACAACCTCGCCTCTTTCCTCGAAGAGGAGCGCACCGCCACCGGGACCCTCCCCTCCGACCGCACCATCGTCGTCGAGCAGTTCCGTGACGAGATCGGCGACTGGCGCACCGTGCTGCTCTCCCCCTTCGGGGCCCGCGTCCACGGCCCCTGGGCTCTCGCCGCCCGGCGCCGCTACCGCCGCCACCACGGCGTCGAGGTCGACGTCATCTGGAGCGACGACGGCATCGTGTTCCGCTTCCCCGACGTCGACACGCCTCCTTCCACCGCCGAGTTGGTGATCCCTCCCGACGAGATCGACGACCTGGTGCTCGAAGAGGTCGGCGACAGCGCCCTGTTCACCTCCCACTTCCGGGAGGCGGCGGCACGGGCCCTGCTCCTTCCCCGGCGCCGCCCTGGCTCACGCACCCCCCTGTGGTTGCAGCGGAGACGGGCCGCCGGACTGCTCGGCGTCGCCAAACGTTTCGCTTCGTTCCCGATCGTGCTCGAGACGTATCGGGAGGTGCTGCAGGACCACTTCGACCTGCCGGCCCTACGGGAGGTGCTCACCGAGATCTCCCGCCGCTCGATCCGGGTCGCCGAAGTGGAGCTGGCCGGCCCCAGCCCCTTCGCCACCTCGTTGATGTTCGACTTCCTGGCGTCGTTCATGTACGAGTACGACGCCCCCACCGCCGAGAAGCGGGCGGCGGCGCTCACCCTCGACCGCACTCTGCTCCAGGAGCTGCTCGGTGATCCTCAGTTCCGGGACCTCCTCGACCCCGACGTCATCGCCCAAGTGGAGCTGGAGCTGCAACGCCTCGCCCCCGACCGCGCCATCGGCGGCCCCGACGCCCTCCACGACGCCCTGCGCGACCTCGGTCCGCTCCGGGCCGACGCCGTGGCCTCCCGCGCCGCCGATCCGGCCGCTGCCCCGGACTGGATCGCCGCCCTCGTCGAGACCCGCCGCGCCGTCCCGGTGCGGCTCCACGGCACCGAGGCCTTCGCCGCGGTGGAGGACGTCTCCCGGCTCCGCGACGCCCTCGGGGTCGTTCCCCCGACCGGCCTGCCTGTGGCGTTGCTGGAGGCGGTCGCAGACCCGCTCGGGGACGTGGTGGCCCGCTACGCCCGCACCCACGGCCCGTTCACCGCAGCGGCGGTGGCCGCCGAGCTCGACCTCCCGGAGGCGGCGGTGACCGAGGTGCTGCAGCGCCTCGAAGCCCAGGAGCGGGTCGCCGCCGGCGCCTACCTGCCGGGGAGGTCCGGCACCGAATGGGTCGATCTCGACGTGCTGCGCCGGCTACGGCGCCGTTCCCTGGCGGTGCTCCGCCGCGAGGTGGAGGCGGTGTCGCCCGAGGTGCTCGCCACCTTCCTCCCCGGGTGGCACGGCATTGGGGGCACCGAATCCGGACCCGGCCGGGTGCTCGACGTGATCCGCCAGCTCCAGGGCTTCGCCCTTCCCGCCGCCACTCTCGAACACGACGTGTTCCCCGCCCGTCTCTCTTACCAGCCCGCCGAACTCGATCGGCTGCTCGCCGCCGGTGAGGTGGTCTGGATCGGACGGGGCCCGCTGGGAACCCGCGACGGCAAGCTGACTCTCGCCGTGCGCGACCACGTGCCACTGCTGCCCCTCGTCTCCGACGGCGACCCACCCCGAGGGGAGATCCACGACCGCCTTCGTACCCACCTGGCGGACCGGGGCGCCAGCTTCTTTCGCGAGCTGTACGTCGCCGCCGAGGGTGGCGACCCGTTGGCGGTGCTCGACGCCCTGTGGGACCTGGTGTGGGCCGGCGAGGTCACCAACGACACCCTGGCGCCGCTGCGGGCGTTCCTCGCCGGTTCGGGTCGGGGCCGTTCGGGACGCCGTCACGTTCCCGGCGCGTCCCCACCGGCCGCGTCGGGACGCTGGTACCTGGTGGCCGACCTCGTCGCCGGTGTTCCCCCCACCCCCGAGACCCGCGCCGCCGCGGTGGCTCAGCAGCTCCTCGACCGCCACGGCATCGTCACCCGGGAAGCGGTGCTGGCCGAGGGCGTCCCCGGCGGGTTCTCCGGCCTCTACCCGGTCTTCACCGCCCTGGAGGACGCGGGACGGGTCCGTCGCGGCTACTTCGTCGAAGGCCGCGGCGGCACCCAGTTCGGGCTTCCCGGCGCCATCGAACGGCTCCGGGAACGGCGGGAGCCGGGGATCATGGTGCTCGCCGCCGCCGACCCTGCCAACCCCTACGGCCTCTCCCTGCCCTGGCCGGAGACGACCGGGGGCAAGCCGGCTCGCCGCTCCGGAGCCCATGTCGTGGTCCACGATGGGCGCCTCGTCGCCTTCGTCGAGCGTGGAGCCCATCGGGTGGTGACGGTGCCGGGAGCCGACCCCGAGGCGGTGGCGTCCGGTCTCGTCGAGCTGGCCCGCCGCCGCACCCGTGGCACGACCATCGCCACCGTCGACGGGGAGGCGGTGACCGATTCCCCCGTCGCCGGCCCTCTCCGTTCCGCCGGGTTCGACGTCGGCTACCGGGGCCTCACCTACCGGGGGAGGCGTACCGGCCGGGACGGCGGGCAGGCGGGCCGGCCCGTGGTACGTTGACGCCATGAGACACGGCAACGGCAGGCACCGTCGGTGAGCGTCCCCTACCTCTCGATCCGCCCCGGCCACCCCGACTTCCTCGACCTCGACTGGGGTCGAAGCGTCGCCGAATGGGCCGGCGACCGGGTGGTGGAACTGCCCATCGGGATCCACCGCCATCCGGTCTGCTTCGTCGCCTACGGCGAGCGCATCTACGCCATCAAGGAGCTGCCGCGCCGCGTCGCCCACCACGAGTACGACACGCTGCGGACCCTCCAGGCCCACCTCGACCCCATCGCCACGCCGGTCGGCGTCGTGGAGCGCCGCTGGGTGACCCCCGACCAGGAATGGTCGAGCGCCGTGATCACCGAATACGTCCGCTTCGCCTTCACCTATCGGGAGTTGCTCAGCGGTTGGGGATTCGGCGCCCGCCGCGCCCAGATGCTCGACGCCTTCGCCGGCCTCCTCGTCGAACTCCACCTCGCCGGGTGCTACTGGGGCGACTGCTCGCTCTCCAACGTGCTCTACCGCTACGACGCCGACTCGATCGAGGCGATCATGATCGACGCCGAGACCGTCGAGCTGCACGACGTGCTCTCCAACGGGCAGCGCCTCGCCGACCTCGAGATCATGGAGATCAACGTCGCCGGTGGCATGGCCGACATCGCCGCCTCCCAGGGTATCGACATCGACATCGCCGACCTCGCCCTCGGGGCCGACATCAGCCGCCGCTACGCCCGCC
Organism: uncultured Acidimicrobiaceae bacterium; assembly: GCA_964443425.1. GTDB lineage: Bacteria > Actinomycetota > Acidimicrobiia > Spongiisociales > UBA5794 > CAYQEC01. The sequence continues at coordinate 498 of CAYUDA010000045.1, read as the reverse complement.
TCTGGGAGCAGCTCACCAAGGACGTCATCCTCGCCCGCCACGAGCGGTACCGCATCCGGGAGCGCATCGGCCGCCTCAACGCCCTCGGATTCGAGGTCGACGACGTCGAGCTGGTCCCCGACGGTGCCGGAGCCGACCGGCTCCAGATGCGGGTCAAGGTGGGAGGCCGCAACTACCACTCGGCCCGGCTTCGCGAGCTGACCCGGATCCGCGCCTCGGAGAACCAGGCACGCCAGATCCTCTCCGATCTCTACTACTACGAAGCGGCGCGGGAGGATGTCAACCCGGTGGGCAAGGACGTCTCGGCGATCCAATGGCGGGTGCGGGTCTTCGAGCCGCTGCTGGCTCGCATCAGCGGCGACATCGGGCCCGAGCAGGACGCGGTGCAGGCCTACTGCGACTTCCTCCACCACCGCTACATGCTCGCCACCGCGCAGCAGCGCGACGTCCCCAACGACGAGGCCTACGCCCGCTGGATCGAGGCGGGCAGGCCCGGCT
>CAYUDA010000044.1:0-10342 GCA_964443425.1 uncultured Acidimicrobiaceae bacterium | reverse complement strand
CACGATCGGCTTCGAGGTGACCCGGCGTGATCTCTCCTGGTACGGGCCCGGGGGGTGGCAGTTCGACCCGGGCGAGTACGAGGTGCGCCTCGGCCATTCCTCCCGTGACATCCGGATCACCGCCGTGGTCGAGATTCCAGCCGGCGGCTGAGCGTCACCGCCGGGCCAGGGCGGCGTCGACGCATTCGGCGACCGCCTGCCACGAGTACCGCTCCCGGAACAGGTCCCATGCCGCATCGGCCAGGGACCGGGCTCGTGCCGGGTCGGACACCAGCGCGGTCACCGCGGCGGCAACGCCATCGACGTCGCCGGCGAGCAGGAGGTGGACGCCGTTGTCCACCGCGAGGCCCTCGGCCGCCTTCGGGGTCGCCACCACCGGGAGACCGGCGGCGAACGCCTCGAGCAGCTTGAAGCGGCTGCCGCTCCCCGCCTCGAGGGGCGCCACCATCACGTCCGCCTCCTCCAGCACCGGGGCCATCTCCTCCACCGGTCCGATCACCCGCACCTCCGGCACGGTGTGGTGGGCCTCCATCATGTCGGCGGTGGGGTGCCGCCCGGCGAGGATCACCTCGAAGCCGTCGAGCCGCCTCCGCAGCTCCGGCACCAGCCGGTCGATGATGAGCATCGCCGCCTCCCGGTTCGGGGGGTAGGAGAAGTCGCCGGGGAACACCAGATGGGCATCGCCCGCCGCCCGTTCCCGGCGGGCGGGACGCTCCGCAGGGAGGGGGAGGGCGTTGGGGATCACGAACACGCCGTCGCTCCGCCCGTAGCGGGCGGCGGTGCTCGCCTGGTCTTCGGCGGAGCAGACCCACACCTGGGTCGCCGCGTTCACGACGGCGTTCTCCAGCCGGGCGGTGCGGGCCGCGAAGTGGGAGCGGAGAACCCGCTCCGGGGGCTGGGTGGCACGGGCGGCGAGCTGCTCTTGCAGATCGGCTTCCACGTTGTGGGCGTTGAGGACGCTGCGGGCTCCACCGGCGGTGAGCACGTCCAGGTAGGCGGCGAGGTAGAGCTGATCGAGCACCACGACGTCCGGGGAGAAATCGGCGACGGCCGCCGCCACGTGCCCGCGTAGCTCCTCGCTGAGGTAGGCGAGGGATGGATCCCACTGTTCGTCCCGCAGCCAGGAGGGATCCCGAGCGGGGTCGGGAAGCTCGGTGAGGGAGACGGCGCTCGCCGGTTGATACCAGGTGACGCCGGGGAGGGCAGGCGCGGTGACCGGCCGGCGTAGCATCACGACCCCGAGCGGGCCGCGGTCGGCGAGGATGGCGGCGATCTCCAGGCTGCGGAGAGCAACCCCGCCTCGCGGAGGGTCGTCGACCGACAGCGTCAGCAGCAAGGTGCGCTCAGTCATGGTCGGCTCCGCGACCGGTGCCGACGTCGTGCATAGCGACCGAAGTCGAGCACGTTGCCGGTCTCGTGCGCTGCCCGCCGGAAGCGGAACCAATGGCGGATCAGGGCCGACGGCCGCGACCCGGGGGAACCTCGCAGCCAGAGGCGATGCTCGGTTCGCTCCCGCCGTCCATGCGGGCTGTCCTGCAGCGCAGCGAGGACCGAAACGGGAACCGCCACATCCAGCGCATCGGCCAGGAACGCGAGGCCGGCCCCGACGCGGAGGCTTCGCTCCAGGCGACGGGAGACGTCGACCAGGCGGCTCCAATCGATGCGGTCGCCACGGGCCTCCACCGCCACGGCGACGTCGCCGATCCACCGCAGCTCCACCGGGCGACCGTGCCGCAGGCCCTCCAGCAGCGACAGCAGCACCGTGTCGGTGAGGGAGGGGGCGGGGACGGTGCGCTCCGCCACCGCCTCGTCGTGACAACCCTCCCAGAAGGGGGCGTCGGCACCGTCGTTGGGATGATCGGTGAGCACGTGATCGCCGAGCGCCACCTGGAGGCCGCGGCGGTCGGTGAGCAGCACCGTCTCCCCGTCGAGGGGGCCGGCCGACCAGCCGGCGGCGACGAGGTGGGCGGCGGCCCGGGTACGAGACGCCTCCCGCACCGCCAGATCGGACCGGCCCATGGTGCGGAGCCCGATGTCGGGGTACAGCATGATCGCGGCCGCCAAGCCCCCGACCACCATCGTCTCGATGCCGGCGTCGCGAAGGCGGCGCACCGCCTCGGCTGAGGCGTCGACCAGGAGCTGATTGCGGTACCAGGACTGGCGGGTGATCCCGACGAGCCGCTCCAGGGTCGGGTCCTCCACTCCCAACCGCCTCAGGGTGGTCGCGAGCAGCGGCACCATCTCCACCGACGCTTCGTCGATCGAGTCGAGATCGGCCCGGCGCTGCCAGCCGTCCCAGGCCGCGCCTGCCCGCTCGCCCCGCGTGAGAGCGGCGGTGACGAGTAGGTCGTGGGCGGGGTCGAGTCGGAGGCGGGTGGGGCGTCCCGGAGCGCTCACGGCGTGGCGCCGTGTGGGTCGGTCGTCGCCGCCGGGCGGGGCCCCGATTCGGTGACGACCCGGCCCTCCTCGATGGAGTAGAGGCGGTCGACATGGTCGACCACACGGGGATGGTGGCTGATGATGAGCACCGCCGGGGAGTTCTCGAGCCGGGTCAGGTTTCCCAACACCCGCCGCAAGGTGCCGGCGTCGAGGTGGTTGGTGGGCTCGTCGAGGATGAGGAGGCGAGGATTGCGTAGCAGGGCCCGGGCGATGGCGATGCGCTGCCGTTGCCCGCCCGACAGCGTCTTCCCGTCGAAGGTGAGCGGCTCGTCGAATCCGTGGTCGAGGGTGTCGATGAAGTCGTCGACGGTGGCGAGGTGGGCCGCCCGACGTACCTCGGCCGGGGAGGCATCCGGGAAGCCGTAACAGATGTTGTCGGCCACCGTCCCGGTGACGATGACGCCCTCCTGGGAGACGACGCCGATCTGGCGCCGCAGCGTCGGCATGTCGATCTCGTCGTACGGCACGCCGTCGGCGGTCAGCTCACCTTCCCAGGGCCGGTAGAAGCCGAGGATGAGGCTCACCAGCGACGTCTTGCCCGACCCGTTGGGGCCGGCCACCATGGTGACCACTCCCGGATCGAGCGCGACGTCGACGCCGCTCAGCAGCGGCTCGTCCCCGTACCCGAAGGTGACGCGGCGGCCCTCGATGTGGCCCACCAGGTCGAGCTTGCGGGTTCCCCGGTACGGGTTGCGGTCGTTTTCGTTGTAGAGGTCGAAGAGATGGGTCAGCGACTGGCGTCCCTCCATGATGGCGGGGACGGCGGCGAAGCTGGTCACCAGCGGTCCTCGCAGCAGGGCGAGGCCGGCGTAGTAGGCGAACAGGTCGCCGAGGGTGATGTGTCCCCCGGCGTAGGTGATGCCGCCGACGACGAGGATCAAGGTGGCGGAGAGGGCGAGCAGGGTCTGCTGGGTGGTTCCGTAGAGGCCGCGGAGCCACGTCATGCGGGCGTCCTTGCCCTCCAGGGCGGCAAGGTGGGTGTCCTGGCGGGCGATGTCCTGCTCCTCGGCGCCGCGGGTGCGGGTCAGTTCGATCGACCGCAACGAGAACAGCACCCCGGCGCTGAAGTCGGCGTACTCCCGCTGGTAGTCCTTCACCGCTCGTTGCACCCGGGGGCGGAGCCAGCGATGGTTCATCGAGAGCAGGGGGACGATGGTGAACGTGACGAGGGCGAGCAGCCAGTTGATGGCGATCAGGATCGCCGAGATGCCGACCGCCAGCAGCACCGTGGGGAAGAACGTGGAGATGAGGAGGTCGGTCATCGAATCGACCCGCTGGGTTTGCTGCACGATCCGGTCGTGGAGCAAACCCACCTCGTGGCGGCGGTGGTAGTCGATCGAGACGTCGTGCAGCTTGAGGGCCATGGCGTGGCGGATCTCACGGGTGGCCCGCTTCGTCTCCCTGATCACGAGCCAGCGGCGCAGCAGGGTGATGCCGCCGTTGGCCAGCTCCATGCCGATGAGCACGGCGCCCACGGTGAGGATGCGGCCGGTGCTCCGGCTCGGGATCGCCTCGTCGAGGGCGTACTTGATGATGAGGGGGAGGGGGATGAGCAGGCCGGCGCCGACGACGGCGAGGCCGATGACGTAGCCCAGCATCAGGTTCGACTGGAGGAAGAAGCTGCGGTACTGCCGCCACGGACCCTGCTTCATTCCGATGCACCCTCTCGCCTGCGGTCGATGGAGCGCTTGAGCGCGCGCAGATACTCGGCGTGCTGGTCGTGGCGCGTCACCCGACCGCTGTTGGATTCGTGGAGCCGACGGTAGACGACGGCGTCGTTGACCGGCGCCATTGCGAGCCCGGCGTCACGGGCCCGGAGCTGCCAGTCGAGGTCGCCTCCGGCCGTGACCGAGCCGCCGAACTCGCCGATGCGGGCGGCGGCGTCGCGGGTGAGGAGCAGCGTCGACGGGAGGGGAGCGGCGTGGCGACCGGGCCGGGCGGTCAGTCCTCCCCTGGCGGCGGGAGGCAGGTCGGGGGAGATGAACTCCTCGACGAGGCAGTAGGCGATGTCGAGGCCGGGGGAGGCGGCGAAGGCAGCGAGCTGGTGCCGCAGCTTGCCCTCGCCCCACAGATCGTCGGCGTCGAGAAAGGCGATCCAGCCACAGCCGGCGGCGGTGATGCCCCGGTTGCGTGCCGCGCCCACCCCGCTGTGCTCCTGGTGGATCACCGTGACTCCGTCGCAACCGGCTGCCACCGCGGCGGAATCGTCGTCGGATCCGTCATCGACGACGATCACCTCCACCGGGGGATCGTCCCCGACGCTGGCGATGGCCTCGGCCAGGTAGCGGGCCCCGTTGTGGACCGGGATCACGACGCTGACCTCCGGCGTCACGACATCACTCCGGCCTGCAGCAGCCCGGCGACGACGTCGGCGACGCCTTCGGGAGGCCCCAGCTCGAGGTGGAAGGCGGGAACCCGTCGGGCCAGATCCGCCATGAAACGAAGGGCAGGGCGTCCCGCCCCTGGGAGCTGGAACACGGTGGTGGGAGCGAGGGCGAGCAGCGCCTCGGACGCCGTGGCAGGCCGCAGGTGCGACCTGCCGGCGCCGAGATGGGGGAGCAGGATGACGTCGAGGCGAAGGCGTGAAACGATCCGGTCGGGCAGGGCGCGGCTCAGCATCACGACGTGTTTGAAGAGGGCGGCGTCGTCGTTGACCACCCACCGTGCCAGGTGAGGCAGGAGGGCGAGGGAGGCGTCGTCGAGCTTGGCGGAGCCGTAGGCGGCATGGAGGTTGCCGTCGGCTCCCACCACGACGTAGTCGTCGCCGGCGAACTGGAGGCCGGCGTCGGCGCAGAGCAGGGCGGTGGTGGACTTGCCCGAGCCCCCGGCCCCGGCGATGAGCGCACCGTGGCCGTTGAGGCCGACACCTGCTCCGTGGACGAACTGCCCGCCGGTGGCGGCGACGAACCAGGGCAGGATGGTGCGCAGCGGGGCGGCCTGCATCCAGCCGGGCACGGTGGCCGCGGAGTCGACCCAGAACACGGCTCGACCCGTTCCCCGGTCGAAGAGGCTGAGGGCGCCGGGGTCGAACCGGTAGGCGATCGAGACGTCGTCGGTGTCGGGCCCGCGGATCTCGCCCCCGTCCGGGTAGTCGGCGAGGTCCCACGGTGTGGCGGGGAGAGGGGTGCCGGTGGAGCGGCTGTCCCACAGCCGTACCCGCAGGGCCGGCTCACCCTGCGGCTCGGCCGCCAGGTGGGCGAGCGCCGGGAACAGGAGCGGCTCGAGGTCGGGGGAGAACGCCAGGTCGACACGGTGGCCGGTGAGCCCGACGGTGTGGGCGGTGGTGGCGCCTGCGGCGGCGTCCCACATCACGGCGAAGAAGGCGTCCGCGGTCGGGGTGTCCCGCTCGGAAGCGTCGTCGCGCATCGCGCCGCCCAGGCTCAGCGAGGTTCTGCCGGCCGGTGGGGCCAACCTGTCTCGGCGACGTCGTGGATCGGATCGAGGAGGAGCATCTCCTGCATGTCCTCGAAGCGGGACACCGTCGGGGGCGCGTATTGGCCGGCCTCGGCCTCGGCCGCCGCGTCGGGCGCCGGGCCCTCCGAAGGGACGGCCCCGCCGGTGCTGACGAGGTTCTCGGCGAGCAATTCCTCGAGCCAGCGCTCGAGGTCGCTGCGGACCTCGCTGCCGTCGAGCTCGTGGGTGACACGCAGGTGCTCTTCGATGGCGTCAGGGGTGGTCCCCCGTTCCAGTAGGGGCCAGATCTCGGCCCCGGATCCTCCGAGGAGGTAGTACGTGCCGGTGTCGAAGTTGATCAACACCACGTCGTCGTCGATCACCTCGCCGATGACGGCGGGCGTGTTCACTCTGAGTGTTCGCTCCTGGTCCATTGGCTCAACACACCATTCTGCGGGCAGCGGTCACCGCTGCACCATTGTCCACTACCGGCCTCTCAATGTAGCAGCGCATGTTGTGATTCCTACCCCCACAATGGGCTACCAGCGGGGGGTCACCAGTGACATACCGCGGTCGACGGTGAGCGTGGCGCCGGTGATGCCGGCTGAGAGATCGTCGTTGAGGAGGAACCAGACCGCCTTGCCGATCTCGACCGGATGCAGTGACACCTCGCCGAGGGGTGCGCCCCGGCTGAAGACGGGACGGCCGCGGCGTCCCACCGCCACGTGCCCGGGAGCAACAGCGTTGACCCGGATGCCGGTGGGGGCGGCGTCGAAGGCGACCTCCCGCATCGCCATCGACAGCGCCGCCTTGGTGGTGCTGTAGCCGGGCTGGCGCCGCAGCACGTCCTGATGGATCGAGGTGATGAACACGATCGACGCCGGCTGGTTCTGTGCCCGGAAGCGTTCCAGCACCTCGCCGGTGAGGGCGAGGGGGCCGAGCACGTTGGTCTCGTACACGGCGCGCATGGTGTCGGCGTCGAAGTCGAGGGGCTCGCGCGGGTAGGGGTCCATGCCGACGTTGTTGACGAGCCCGTCGAGGGGCCGGTCGAGGCCGTCGAGTAGGGCGGTGACGGCGGCTGGGTCCCGAACGTCGGAGACGACCCCGACGACCGTGCCGGCGGCCTGCGCCTCGGTGGACACCAGCCGGTCGAGCGCCTCCCGGTCGAGGTCGGTGACGGTGACGGCGGCACCGGCCTCGGCCAGCACCCGGACGATGCCGCCGCCGACCAGGCCGGCGCCCCCGGTGACGAGGACGTGGCGGCCCGACAGAGAGCCGGCGATGCCGGTGAGCTGGCCCGGACGGCGACGCAGGAATCCCATACCCGCCGGAGCCTAGGAGATCCGGCGCCGGTCGGTGTGGCGGGGACCCTCAGCCGGCGGTGGCGGCGACCACCACGGGAACGGCGACGATGGTGACGGGGCCACCGTGGTGGCCGGTGACGAAGCTGAAGGTGTGGGCGCCGGCCGGGAGCGGCTCGGGCGGCACCCAGGTGAGGCGGGCCTGCCCGCTCCCCTCCGGCACCTCCTCCAGGCCGGAGACGGGTTCACCGTCGAGGAGGAGGAGGTTGACGCCGTCGCCGGTTCCGGTCCACTCGACCGGTCCGGTCGGTGAGAAGAACGCGCTCGACTCGGGGCGGGGCGCCGTCACCACGCCAGGGTCGCTGAGGTACCACTCGATCCTCCATGCACCGTCTTCGAGAATGGCGGCGAAGACCGAGGTGCCGGCCTCGACGATGCCTTCGACGGTGCGGGTCCCACTGATGGTCACCACCACGGCCGGGGGGGAGCCGATATCGATGGGGATCCCGCCCATCTCCGGATCGGCGCCTTGCCACGATCCGAAGCCCTCCTCCATCTCGACGAAGACCGTGTCGAATGCCGTCCGCCCGATTGCCTGCTGCGAGGAGGCGCTCAGCAGGTTCCAGGCGGCGTCGGCATCGCCGGCCGCAAAGGCCTGCAGCCATCCGGCGACGGTGTCGATCGCCCCCTCCACATCGGAGCCGGACGGTCCGGGCTCGGTGGTGGTGGTGGTGGTGGTTTCGACGGTGGTGGCGGGAACCGTTGTGGTCACTCCCAGGAGAGGTCCGGTGGCGGGACCGTTCCCGCGGATCTCCGTGGAGGCCGCTATCGCCCCGACGGCGGCGACGGCCATCACCGCGGCGACAGCACCGGCGCCGAGGCCGACCTGGATGCGGTGCCGTCGCCGAGCGCGGCGGATGCGCGGCTGGAGCTCCTCCCACATCCCGGTGCCGTCGATGTCGGGTGCGGCGGCGTCGAGGGCGCGTGCGAGCTGGTCGTCGATCGACATCACGTCACCTCCAGGTGGCGGCGAAGGGCGGCGCGGGCGCGATGCAAATGGGTGGCGACGGCGCCCTCGGAGACGTTCATGGCAGCGGCGATCTCGGGAGTGGTGAGACCTTCGAAGTAGTGGAGGACGACGGCGGTGCGTTGCCGCTCCGGCAGGGTCCGCAACGCAGCCACCACGTCGATCCCGCTTTCGGGATCGGACGGGGGAGGGGGTGGGGCGAGGCGAGCGACGGCCCGGCCGCGACGCCGCAGCGAGCGGTGGCGGTTCTTGAGCCGGTTGATGGCGACTCGGCGGATCCACCCAGCGGGATCCTCGTAGCGGCCCACCCGGCGCCAGTGGAGGCAGGCCTGGATGAAGGCTTCCTGCACCGCGTCGGATGCCTCCTCGACATCGCCGGCGACGAGGGCCAGGGACCGCACCAGCCGGGCGTAGTCGTTACGGAACACCACCTCCGGCCCGGCCGGGGCGAGGTGGGCATGACTGGTGGTGCGTCTCATGGTGGGCTCGAGGGTTCCGGTACTCGGGTCGCCCAACCTAACGAGCATCGGGGTCGGTGGATGCACGGTGTTCCCTTCGGACAGCCCTTCGTCGGCGTTCACATGGGGAGACACACCGCCGGGAGGCGGATGCTTGACACGCTTCCCGGAACGGGGAGGGGAACGGCCCCCGGCGGGGGACGGCGATCAGAAGGGAACGTCGACGGCTTCGCAGAGGAACCGCATGAATGGGGCGGCCCGTGTGCAGTTGGCGGCGAAGTCCTCCAGGAAGTGGTCGGAGGCGACCTGCCCCTGGGTGAGCCGGGTGGAGGCGATGAAGTCCTTGCGCTTCAGATCGGCGATGAGGGGGTGATCGTCGTCGAACCCCCGCGGCGCCCGTTTCAGGGAGTCGCCGGTCACGGTGAAGACCTCGGTGAACCGTTTGCCACCCGAGGCTCGCCGCCATTCCGTCTGGTGCTCGTGGATGTGAAGGCGGACCGCCTGGGCCATCGTGCTCTCGGGGCGCCACAGGCCGATGCCCATGTAGCACGCTCCGGGTTCGAGGTTGAGGTAGAAGCCGGGAGCGTGCACGTCCCTGCCGCGGACGTGGCGGAACTGCATGCCCGTGTTCTCTTTGTAGGGGGTCTTGTCGCGGGCGAAGCGCGTGTCGCGTTGAATGCGGAACAGGGAGCCGCCGACCTTGCGGGAGTCGGCGACGAAGTGGGGTGAGATCTGGGCGAGGTGAGGGGCGAAGTCGTTGATGAACTCGAGGGCCGGTTCTCGTACGTGCTTCTCGTAGGCGGCCTGGTTGGCCTTGAACCAGGCCCGGTCGTTGTGGTGGGCGAGGTCGCGGAGGAAGGAGAACAACGTGGGGGTGAAGTAGCGGGTTCCCATGAGCTTCAATGTACTCGGCGGCAAGGACGTGAATCGCGCCGGATTCCCCAATTCGTTCCTTCAAGCTCACCGGCACCCGGACCGATAGCAACTTGTGAGGACTCGCAGCAAGAGCAGATTGTGGTGGCATGCCTGCATCGGCAGCGTGACCTCACCGAGCAGCAGCGCCTGCCGGAAGCCAGGTCAACGAAGGAACCTCTGGTGGTGATCCACCTATGACAGCGTTCGAGCAGCATTCGGTTCCGCGCTCGGCCCTGCCGGCCGACGTATTCGAGGATGTGCTCGCCGACTCCCCGATTCCGTCGCTCGTCATGGACGGCGAAGGCGTGGTGCTGGTCGCCAACGCAGCTGCGGGAAGCCTGCTCGGAGACGTTGCCCCGGGGACGGACTGGACGTCGCACCTTGCGCCGCGAGGCAGAGAACACCTCGCCCGCCTCGTCGCGTCGGCCATCGGCGGATACGATTCCGGCTTCCGTGCCGAGGTGGAGTTCCAAGACCGCAACGGGGACCTCATCGTCGGGCTCATCTACGCCTCACCGCTGCCCGAGTTCTGGAACGGCCCGCCGCTCATGCTCGTTCAGATCCTCGACGACACCGGCCGCCTCGAAGCCGTCAACGCGCTTCGTGCCAGCGAGGAGCGTTATCGCACCCTGTTCGAGCGGATGCCGGTAGCGCTGTACAGGAGCCGTCCCGGCGGCGAGATCATCGCCGCCAACCGGGCCCTCGCCTCCCTGCTCGGCTTCGATGATCCCGAGGACCTCATTGGGCGCAACGCTCGCGAGTTCTACGTCGACGTGGGCGACCGGAATCGTCTCGCCTCGGAATTGGCG
>CAYUDA010000043.1:0-10423 GCA_964443425.1 uncultured Acidimicrobiaceae bacterium | reverse complement strand
TCGTGCACCGCCTGGTCGTAGGCGCTGGCGACCTTGATGATCTTCGAGGCGAGCCGCAGCTCGGGGTCTTTCTCCTGCCCCACCGACCGGTAGCGCTGATGCTGCTGGCGCACGATGGTGGACACCTCGGTCAGGTACGGAGCTTCGGCGATGATCTGCGCCCCCCAACGAGCGATGTCTTCGTCCGTGTAGCCGGCCCGCAGGATCGCCGGCTCGTTGAGGGTGATACGGCCGATGTCGTGCATGAAGGCGCCGTAGCCGAGCTGCTCGACGTCATGGGGCCGCAACCCCAACTCCCGGCCGATGTCGAGCGCCAGAGCCCCGGTGCGGGTGGCATGGCCCCGGGGTGCCAGACCGGCGACCTCCGGGATCTGGGCCAGGGCCCGGATCGTCTGCCCATAGGTGACCCGGGTGGCGTAGTAGCGAACGAAGGCGAGGTGGCTGAAGGCGTACGGCAACGCCGCCACCGGCAACGCCCAAAGACCCATGACCGGCTCCGCCTGGCCGAAGAGCACCCCGGTGATGAACAGGCTGAGAATCACCGACCAGTCCTCCAGGCCGAGCAGCCAGAGGTAGCGAACCGAGAGGTCGTCCCGCTCCAGGCCGACGAGGGCCCGGAGCAACGCCCGCAGCAGGTACCAGGCGAGACCGCCGGCGGCGACCGCGACGAGCGCCCGGAAGCCGTTGCCGGCGGAGACCTCCTCGGCGCCGGGGCCGAGGGCGTCGAAATAGTCGGCCACGGGGAGGAACACCGCGGCGAATGCCCCGAGCGACACCACCTCGGCGATGAACTCCGAGTTCATTTCGATCCGGCCCACCAGCCGGAACACGAAGAAGAGCAGCCAGGCGCCCCCCATGCCGCAGGCGTAGATCGCCAACGTGGTGACGGGGTCGTCGACGACGAACGGGACCGCCACCGCCGCTGCCACTCCGAGGTAGAGGCGCTCACCACTCGGAGCCGGCACCGTGACGAGCTGAGCCACCGTCATGGCCGCGATCCCCAGCCAGAGCGTCTGCACCGAGGCGGTCGACCGGACGAGCAATTCCGCGCCGGTCCCCACCAGGACCAGCCACAGCACGGCGGAGAGTCGGTTGACTCGCGTCTCAGCCACGGCCGGCACCCCCGGCGGGAGGGCGGGGAAGGAAGTGAGCGTGTGTGGGGGATCGATTGTCCACGGTGCTATCCAGATCGAGACGCCGACGCTCCCCGGGGATGGCTCGTACCCGGGCCACCTTGGCCTCGGGGGGAAAACGCAGCGTCACTTCGTTGTCCGATATGCCTGCTCGCCCGCGGACCCGATGCGTTCCGCCGAACTCCGCCCGAAGCTCGACCACGGCGTGGTCCCGCTCACGTTACGGCCCGTGTCCGCTCCTGGCAAGGACGGGATTCGCGAACTGCGAACGCCGCTCCGACCGGCCGCGGCGCGACTACGCTACGAAGTCGGGAAGGACGCATACCGTGCTCAGCACCCAGGAACTCGAAGAGACCATCACCCAGCTCGATTCGGTCGAGGCCGTCCGGATCGTGATGAGCGGTGATCGGGTCAGCGAGGTCCACGTCCTGGCGGCCCCCGCCAAGGCCCCCAAGCAGGTGGTGCGTGACGTGCAGTCCCTGGCGATGGCGCGCTACGGCACCAACATCGACCGTCGGGTCATCTCGGTGGTGCAGCTCGCCGCCAACGCCGTCGAGCATCGCACCCTGGAACGGCCCGCCCTGGTCCGCATCCTGGAGCAGCCGCAGGACTCCCGCAGCACCGTCCACGTCACCCTCGCCTGGCAGAGCGGTGAGCACGTCGGAACCGCCAGCGGACCCGCCGCCGCCTCCGCCCGGCTCCGGCTCATCGGGGAGGCGACCCTCGAGGCCATCGAGGCGATCTTCGCGGATACGCCACCGCTCGGGCTCGATTCGATCGGGATGGCTGCCGTCGGCATGCGCACCGTCGTCATCGCCATCATCGTCAGTGCCGGGAAGCGAGACGAGGAGCTGGTGGTCGGCTCGGCGCTCTCGGCGGGAGACGAGGCGTCGGCCGCGGTCCGGGCCGTACTCGACGCCCTCAACCGCCGCCTCCCCGTGATGGGGAAGTGACCGCCCCCCGGCAGCCTGCCTCGACCCCCCAACCCCGGTCTCTCACCCCCGGTCCGGCTTGCTGAGCCAATCCGGCCTGCCCTAGCCTTCCTGGGAGAAGCGCGTGGTGTGCTGCGGCGCGCTCGCGGCCCATGAGTCGATTCGGCCCTGGCGGAAGGCGGAGTGAACTTCGGTGCGACGACGAACTCCCCTCGCGTTCACCGGTCTCCTGATCGTGGCGCTGCTCGCCGTCCTCGGATTCGCCGCCTTCTCCGCCGAACAGACCGAGACCCCGGACCAAACGGTGGCCCTGCCCACCAGCCTCTCGGCCCGTGTCGCCGGCGCCGCCCTCGCCAACCAGGTCCAGCCGCTCCCGACGGCTGAGGAACCCACCACGACGCTGCCCGAGCCGTCCACCGACAAGATCCTCGCCACACCCCGTCTCACGGCCCAAGACACCACGACAACCACGACCAGCGCCACCACCACGAGCACAACCACCACGACCACGAGCACAACCACCACGACGACCACCGTGCCGCCCACGACGACGACGACCACCACCACGACTACGACCACCGTGCCGCCCACGACCACCACCGAGCCCCCGGGCCCCACCACCACCCTCGTCGCCGGCGGCACCCGTGACGTCGAGGAGTGGCGTCCTCTCGTCGAGGCGTCGTTCCCTCCCGAGTTGGTGGAAGACGCCCTCACCGTGATGAAGTGCGAGAGCAACGGCGATCCGCTCGCCGTCAACCCCCGCACCAAGGCCTCCGGGCTGTTCCAGTTCATCCCGTCGACCTGGAACTGGGCGAGCCCCTTGGCCGGCTGGGACGGCGCCAGCGTGTTCGACCCGAACGCGAACGTCGACACCGCGGCGTGGCTGGTGCTCGAATCTATCGATGCCGGCGACCATCCCTGGGCCCACTGGTCCCCCTGCAAGCCGTAGCCGGCGCCAACCCTCCCGGCACAGCGGCCCGCCCCGCCGTACAATGTGAAAGCAATGGCGAAGAAACTCGTACGCATCATCGGGCTCGCGGCCGCCATCGGCCTCGTGCTCTGGCTCACCCGGGAGCGCCTGCTCCCGGCCCCGCACGTCTCGGGCGAACCGGCGCCTCCGTTCCGGAGCACGCCACCGGCCCCCACCCCGGAAGCCGCTGCCGCACCGGACGACCTGCGCGCCATCAAGGGCATCGGGCCCGTGATGGTGGGCCGGCTCGCCGAGAACGGCATCACGACCTTCGGGGCCCTGGTCGAAGCCGATGCCGACGCCCTCGGCGAATCGCTCGGGGTCGGTGAGAGCCGCGTCTCGGACTGGATCGCCCAGGCCCGCCGGCTCCTCGGTTGAGTCGGGCTCCCTCGACGGTCGGGTTCGCCGAGTCGCCGTACCGGTCCGACCCGGACGAACTGGCGACCCTGTTCCCGGACGAGCCCGCGTTCCGTGCCCGCCAGCTCCGTGACTGGCTCTACCGCACCCCGGTGCTGGCAGCCGAGGACATGACGAACCTCCCCCTCGAGCTGCGAGCCGGCCTTTCCGATCTGCTCTGGCCCTTCTCGGTCGAGATCGAGCAGACCGCCGACGGCGGCACCACCCGCAAGTGGCTGTTCCGCGGTCGGGACGGCGCCTCGATCGAGGCGGTCCTGATGGGCTACCCGCAGCGGGCCACCCTCTGCCTCTCCTCCCAGGCCGGTTGCGCCATGGGATGCACGTTCTGCGCCACCGGCCAGTTCGGGTTCGAACGGCACCTCGACGCCGGAGAGATCGTCGCCCAGCTCGCCTACGCCGAGGCGCACCTGCGGGCAACCCCGCTGCGCATCGGTCCGGACCGGATCACCAACGTCGTGTTCATGGGCATGGGCGAACCGCTCGCCAACTATCGCCATGTGCGCGAGGCGCTGCGGCGCATGATCGAAACCATGGGACGGTCGGCCCGCTCCGTCACCGTCTCCACCGTCGGCGTGGTCCCCGGCATCCTGAAGCTGGCCGAGGAGCCCTGGCCGGTCAATCTCGCGGTCAGCCTCCACGCCGCAGACGACGAGCTGCGCTCCCGCCTCGTCCCCCTCAACGACCGCTACCCACTCGCCGAAGTCGTCGCCGCCGCTCGGGCCTACTTCGACGCCAAAGGCCGTCGGGTGTCCATCGAATGGACCCTCATCGACGGCGCCAACGACACACCCGACCAGGCCGTCAAACTGGCCGCCATCGCCCGCGACCTGCGGGCCCACGTCAACGTGATCAACCTCAACCCGACGCCGCTGTCCGCCCAACGACCCGCCGCCGGCGGCGCCGTCGACGCCTTCGTGGCAGCGCTGCGGGACCGCGGCGTCAACGTCACCTTGCGCGACACGCGCGGCCAGGACATCGATGCCGCCTGCGGCCAGCTCCGCCTTCGCGCCGCCGAGGCGACCGCGCTTTCCGATCCCGCCCCGCCCGTCACGAGCATCTCCGGAGAGGAGGTTCCATGAGGCTCGAGCCCGGGGATCAGGCCCCCGACTTCACCCGGCACGACCAGGACGGCACCCCGGTCTCGCTGGCCGACTTCGCCGGGGCACCCCTCGTGATCTACTTCTATCCCAAGGCCTTCACGCCGGGCTGCACCACCGAGGCCTGCGACTTTCGCGACCGGCACGAGCGATTCCTCGCCGCCGGCTATACGCTCCTCGGGGTCAGTCCCGACCCGGTGGAGCGACTCGACCGCTTCCGGCGCGAGCACGGCCTGTCGTTCCGTCTGCTCAGCGACGAGGACCACGCCATGGCCGAGGCGTACGGGGCATGGGGCACCAAGAAGAACTACGGTCGTGAGTACCTCGGCCTGATCCGATCCACCTTCGTCGTCGACGCCGACGGGAAGGTGAAACACGCCTGGTACGGGGTCCGGGCCAAAGGTCACGCTGCCCGGGTCGAGACGGCGGTGGGCGCCTGAACAGAGGTCCCTCTCCAGCTCGGTACCGCCCCTACGATGGAGACGTCGGCGGGTTTGCGCTCAACACGCGGGGGGAACATGCCGAACAATCCTCGGCAACGACCAGGAGCGTGACGTGAAGCCGATTCGGAAGGCGATCTTTCCCGTGGGGGGTTTGGGGACCCGATTCCTCCCCGCCACCAAGGCACTCCCCAAGGAAATGCTGCCCGTCGTGGACAAGCCCCTGATCGAGTACGCGGTCGAAGAGGCCCGGGCCGCCGGGATCGAAGAGCTCATCTTCGTGACGGGCCGCGGCAAGTCCGCCATCGAGAACCACTTCGACTACCACGTCGAACTCGAGGAGGTGCTGCGGGACCACGACAGGCAGGACATGCTCAAGGAGATCCGCGTCTCCCAGCCCGAGCCGGGCCAGGTGGTGTACGTCCGCCAGATGGAGCCGCTGGGGCTGGGTCATGCCGTGTGGTGCGCCCGCTACCTCATCAACGGCGAGCCCTTCGCGGTCCTCCTCGCCGACGACCTCATCCTGTCCGACCGCCCCTGCCTCGCCGAGATGGTCGAGGCCTACGAGCAGCACGGCGGCAACGTCGTCGCCCTCATGGAGGTTGACCCGCAGGACACCTGCCGTTACGGGGTGGTCGCCCCCGGAGAGGACGACGGCCGCCTCGTCGACGTGCTGGACCTGGTGGAGAAACCCCAACCGGAGGCAGCCCCCTCCAACCTGGCGATCGTCGGCCGCTACATCCTTCAGCCCACCATCATGGACCACCTCGGCACCGCCACCGTCGGCGCCGGCAACGAGATCCAGCTCACCGACTCGATGGCGAAGCTGATCGGCAACGAAGCCTTCCATGGGATGCGCCTCTCCGGTACCCGCTTCGACTGCGGCACCAAGGTCGGCTTCCTGGAGGCGAACGTGGCCTACGCGCTGCAACGCGACGACATGGCAGCCGACGTCCGCGCCCGGATCAGCCGCATCCTCGACGAGTCCTGACCGGCCCACGCCGGGGTCCCGCCGCGACCCTCAGATCCCCTCGGCGACGCGGCGCGGCGCCCCGAGTTCGGGAAGAGCCACCACATCGAGTACGTTGATCGCGAGTGGGACGCGACCTCGAAAGGAACGCCGCGAGATGACCAAGCTGCACGACCTCCACCGCCAGGGCCAGTCTGTCTGGCTCGACTACATCCGGCGTGATCTCCTCGTCGACGGTGAGCTGGCTCGACTCGTCGACGACGGGATCCGCGGGCTCACCTCCAACCCGACCATCTTCCAGCAGGCGCTGGCCACGTCGTCGCAATACGATGCCCAGATCGCCGAGGTGCTGGCGACCGACCCGGATGCCGAGCCTGCCGTGGTGTTCGAGAAGCTGGCGATCGCCGACATCCGCGACGCCGCCGATCTGCTCTTCCCCGTCTACCGGGAGAGCGCAGGCGGTGACGGGCTGGTGAGCCTCGAAGTCTCCCCCCACCTGGCGCACGACACCGACGGCACCATCGCCGATGCCCACCGCCTCTGGGGCGAGGTGGACCGTCCCAACCTGATGATCAAGGTCCCCGCCACCGCGCCAGGTATCCCCGCCATCGAGGAACTGATCGCCGCCGGCATCAACGTCAACGTCACCCTCATGTTCTCCATGGAGGACTACGAGAACGCCGCCCAGGCCTACTTGCGGGGCGTGGCCCGAGCCGAGCATCCCGCCGGCGTCGCCTCGGTCGCCTCCTTCTTCGTGAGCCGGGTCGACACCGCGACCGATGGCGCGCTGGAGAAGGTCGGTACTCCCGAAGCTCTGGAACAGCGGGGCAAGGCGGCGGTTGCCAACGCCAAGCTCGCCTACCGCCGCTACCGCGAGCTGTTCGAAGGCCCCGCCTTCGCCGCCGCCGCCGAACGGGGCGCCCGTCCCCAGCGGGCCCTGTGGGCGAGCACCTCCACCAAGAACCCGGACTACCCGGACCTGCTCTACGTCGAGCCGCTGGTGGGCGCCAACACGGTCAACACCATGCCGCCGTCCACCATCGACGCCTTCCTCGACCACGGTGAGATCGATCCCGAGGCGCTCACCACCGACGTCGACGAGGCGCGAGCCGACATCGAAGCCCTGGCTGCGCTCGGGATCGACTTCGACCAGGTCACCGCCGATCTCCAGGTCGAGGGCGTGCGCAAGTTCGCCGACTCCTACGACGACCTGCTGGCGACGGTGTCCGAGAAGATGGCGGCGCTCCGGCCATGAGTGTCGACGTCGCCCTCGCGACGGGATCGTACGACGCGGCGTTGACAGCACGCCTCGAGTCATGGAAACACATCGGCTTCTCCCGCCGTCTGTGGGACCACGACCCGACCCTGTGGAGGCCTGCCGGAACCCCGGAGATCACGAACCGCCTTGGCTGGCTGACGCTCCCCGAAACGATGGCGGCTGAGATCGAGGCGCTGCGCTCCTTCGGCGACGCCCTCGTCACCGAGAAAGTCCGCCACGCCGTGGTCCTCGGCATGGGCGGGTCGAGCCTGGCCCCCGGGGTGTTCCAGGCGACCTTCGGAAACGCCCCCGGCCATCCCGAGCTGCTGGTCCTCGATTCGACCCATCCCGGGGCGGTGGAGGCCGTCGCCACGACGGTCGACCCGCGCCACACCGTCTTCATCGTCGCCTCCAAGTCGGGCGGCACGCTCGAGACGCTGTCGTACTTCCGCTACTTCTGGGCACGGACCTCGGAGCTGGTGGACACCCCGGGGCGCCACTTCGTGGCGGTGACGGATCCGGGCACGCCCCTCGAGGAGCTGGCGAATCAGCGCGGGTTCCGCCACACGTTCCTCGCCACCCCCGATGTCGGCGGGCGCTATTCGGCCCTCACCATGTTCGGCCTGGTGCCGGCCGCCGCCATCGGCGTCGACCTCCCCACTCTGCTGGGTGGCGCCGCGGCCGCGGCCGCCGCCTGCGGACCGGAGGAGGACCCGGCCGGGAATCCCGGCCTCCGCCTCGGCGCCGCCCTCGGCGAGCTGGCCCTCGCCGGGCACGACAAGGTGACGTTCCTCGCCGGACCCGAACTGGCCGCCTTCCCTTCCTGGATCGAGCAGCTCATCGCCGAATCGACCGGCAAGGAGGGCAAGGGCATCGTCCCGATCGTCGGCGAGGAGGGGCGCGACCCGTCCCAGTACGGCGACGATCGGTTCTTCGTCGAGCTGTCCCTCGGCATCCCCGAACCCGGGTTTGCCGCCGCCTTGGCGGCCGCCGGCCACCCGGTGGCGCGGGTCACCCTGGGGGACACCTCCGACCTCGGCGCTGCCATGTTCCTCTTCGAGGTGGCGGTCGCCGCGGCCGGTGCGGTGATCGACATCCAGCCCTTCGACCAGCCTGACGTCCAGGTCGCCAAGGATCTCGCCAAGAAGGCGATGGCGGGTGATCTCGACACGTCGGCGATCGACGAGATCGACGCCTTCGGGGCGGAACTCGCTCCGGCGGTGCAACAGTGGGCGGATTCGATCGCGGCAGGCGACTACGTCAGCGTGCAAGCCTTCCTCGCCCCCACCGCGGTCACCCGGAAGGTCCTCACCGAGGTGCGGGAGACGCTGGGAAAGGCGCACCGGGTCGCCACCACGCTCGACTTCGGGCCCCGCTTCCTGCACTCCACCGGCCAGCTCCACAAGGGAGGCCCGAACCGCGGCGTCTTCCTCGAGGTCGTCGACCATCCTGCTCCCCACATCGACGTCCCGGAAACCGACTACGACTTCGGGACCCTGGTGACGGCGCAGGCACACGGCGACAACCTGGCGCTGCGTGATCGGGGACGGCGGGTGATGATGGTCACCGTCGGGGATCGTCTCGACGACGGCCTCGCCGCGATCCTCGGCGCCGTCGAGCACACGGTGAGCTGAGCCGGCCGGGGCTAGGCGGGGTCTGCCGCCCGAGCCACCACCAGGGTGAAGGTGGTCCGCCCGTCGTGCTCGTAGTGGAGGCGGCCACCCATCAGCTCGGCGAGCTGTCGCGACACGGAAAGCCCCAACCCGACCGACGCGGGAGCCACCCCTTCGTGGGCGCCCTGGAACGCCTTGAAGATCAGCTCTCGCTTCTCCTCCGGGACACCCTTCCCGTCGTCGCCTACCACCAAGGTGACCTCGTCGGGACCGGCCGAGATCTCGACCTCGATGTGCGGTCCCCCGTAGCGGATGGCGTTGGTGAGCAGGTTGCGCACGATCTGGCGGAACCGCACCGGGTCGACGAGACCGGTCGCCGCGGTGTCCGCCACCGTGATGCGATCCCGGTCTGCCGACGGCATGGCGGCCACCACGCTCCACACCTCAGGCAGCAGCGGGGTGGGAGTGGGCGAGATGTGGATCTTGCCGAGATCGGCCCGGGCCGCCACCAGGAGGTCCTCGATGAGGTCGCGCATGTCGCGGCTCTGCTCGAGGATGAGGCCGAGGAACTCGTCCATCTCCTCGGGCGCGAAACTCCGCCACCGCTCCGACAGCTCCTGAGCCATCCCGGCAACCACGGTGAGCGGGGTCCGCACCTCGTGGGAGACCGATGCGATGAACTCGTCCTTTGATTCCACCATCGCCTCGAGCTTGCGCGCCGCCGAGTCCCGTTCGATGGCGGCCGCCAACACCGACGTCACCGCCAGCAGGTAGGTGTCGTCGTCGGCGGTGAAATCCTGGCGTCCGTGACGGCCGATGACGAGGACACCGTGAGGCCCGCCGCTGCCGCCGATCCCGAGGTTGGCGATGCGCACCGAGGACCCGCCGACCTCGATCGTGTCGAACAGCACCGATCCGGGCTCGGCGGTCCCGGCGACGAGATGCTGGGCGAGGCGGGTGGCGGCAGGGGTGTCGTCCATGGCGATGGCGACCCGGACGGCGGGGCGATCATCGAGGAACACCGCGGCGACGTCGACGCCGAGAACCCGCAGCACCTGCAGCACCGCCTCGTCGAACAGGGATTCCAGCCTGGTCTGGCGCAAGGCGAAGTGCCCCAGATCGGCGATGGATGCCTGCTGGCGCGCCCTGCCCTCGATCTCGATCCGTGCGTTCCATCCGGTCGTGACGTCGACCAGAGAACCCTCGAAGATCATGTCGTCGCCGCTGCCCACGGTGTGGGCGGCGTCGCGAATCCAGATCAACCGGCCGTCGGCGGTGCGGAGACGGAGCGCCTCCGCGGTGCTCCGTCCGGTTTCCGCCAATTCCGAGGCGAGACGATTCCGGTCGCCCGCGTCGGTGTAGAACTCGCGAGCGTTGCGCCCGATGAGGTCCTCGGGATCGTCGAAGCCGAGCAGGGAGGCGAGGGCCCGGTTGGCGGCGATGATCTCGCCGCTGGGACGGCTCCGGTACAGCGCTACCGGCATCCGCTCGAACAGGGTGCGATAGCGCTCCTCGCTGGCACGAAGCGCGTTGACGGCTTCGAGGCGTCCGGTGTCGTCGAGGATCTGCACGAGCATGAGCGGCGGACCGTTC
>CAYUDA010000042.1:0-10457 GCA_964443425.1 uncultured Acidimicrobiaceae bacterium | reverse complement strand
CCCTCGACCTGGCGTGGCTGGCGGCTGGGCGGTTCGACGGGTACTGGGAGTACTCCTTGGCGCCGTGGGACATCGCGGCCGGGATCCTGCTGGTTCAGGAAGCCGGAGGGGTCGTCAGTGACGCCCACGGGGAACCGTTCACACCCGGAGGGCCTCACATCGTCGCCGCCAACCCGACCTTGCACGCCTCACTGCGTGACATCGTCGCCGCCACCCTGCCCGCCCACCTCGCCTGAGCCGGGCCTCGCGGCAGCACCGTCCCCGGCCCGCGGTAGGGTCATGCTTTCCCGTCCGGAGAGAGACTCACCATGAGCATCCCCATCCCCGACGACGTGGCCGAGGTCCTGCGGCAGCCCGTCTTCGCCCATCTCGCCACGGTCAATCCCGACGGCAGCCCACAGGTCTCCGTGATCTGGCTCGACGTCGACGGGGATCGCATCGTCTTCAGCACCGCCGAGGGTCGGGTCAAGCCCCGCAACCTGCGCCGCGACCCGCGGGTCGCTCTGTCGTTGACGCCCCCCGACGATCCCTACCGCAACATCGTCATCACGGGACGGGCGGTCGTCGTCGAACCGCGCGGGTGGGGGCTCATCGACCGGCTCGCCCACAAGTACACCGGCTCCGATGGCTACGAGTGGGCCACCCCCGGCCAGGTCCGGGTCGACGTCGAGATCGACGTCGACCACGTCTCCGGCTGATCTGCCGGGCCCACCTGCACCCAACCCAGGGCTCCAGCACAGGAAGACCCGGTCTCCCAACCCAGGGTTGGAGGCAGGAACTCAGCCGCAGACGGCGCCGCGCTCCGCCGACCCGACCAGCGAGGCGTACTTGGCGAGGGCGCCGGAGGTGTAGCGGGGCGGGTTCGCCACCCAGATCGTGCGCCGCGCCTCCATCACCTCGTCGTCGACCAGGACGTCGAGGCGGCGAGCCGGCAGATCCACCCGGATCCGATCTCCCTCCTCGATGAGACCGATCGGGCCGCCGTGGGCCGCCTCGGGGGCGACGTGGCCGATACACAGACCGGTCGTCCCGCCGGAGAAGCGGCCGTCGGTGATGAGCAACACTTCCTTGCCGAGCCCGGCGCCCTTGATGCCCGAGGTGATCGCCAGCATCTCGCGCATCCCGGGGCCACCCTTGGGTCCCTCGTAGCGCACCACCACCACGTCACCAGGGTGGATGTCGTGGTCGTACAGCGCCGCCAGGGCGTGCTGCTCGTCGTCGAAGACCCGGGCCGGACCCTCGAACGTGTCGAGGTCGATCCCGGCGATCTTCACCACGGCCCCGCTCGGCGACAGCGACCCGCGCAGGATGGCGATGCCACCCTTGGGCGCCAGCGGCGCATCGATCGGCAGCACCACGTCCTGGTCGGTCGGGAACACGACGCTCTCGAGGTTCTCCGCCATCGTCTTGCCGGTGACGGTGAGGGCGTCACCGTGCAGCAGCCCGGCGTCGAGCAAGGCACGCAACACCACCGGGACGCCGCCGATACGGTCGAGGTCGACCATGTGGTAGCGGCCGAACGGCTTGAGGTCGCCGAGATGCGGGGTGCGCCGCCCGATCCGGTCGAAGTCCTCCAACGTGAGGTCGACCCGCGCCTCGTGGGCGATGGCGAGCAGGTGGAGCACGGCGTTGGTGGACCCACCGAGCGCCATCACCAGGGTGATGGCGTTCTCGAACGCATCGCGGGTCATGATGTCGCGGGGACGGATCCCGGCCTCGAGCAGCGCCATCACCGCCAGCCCGGAGCGGGTGGCGTACTCGTCGAGGCGGGATTCGGCGGCGGGGACGCTGGCGCTCCCCGGCAGCGACATACCGAGCGCCTCACCCGACGACGCCATGGTGTTGGCGGTGAACATGCCGGCGCACGACCCGATTCCCGGACAGGCGGCCCGCTCGATGTCGAGGAGGCGTGAATCGTCGATCTTCCCCTCCGCCAGCGCGCCGATGCCCTCGAAGACGTCGACGATCGAGATGTCCTTGTCGTCGAGGTGCCCTGGCAGGCTCGACCCGCCGTAGAGGAACACCGACGGCATGTTGTGGCGGGCCGCCGCCATCAGCATCCCGGGCAGCGACTTGTCGCAGCCGGCGATGGACACCATGGCGTCGAAGCGCTCGGCGTGCATCATCAACTCGACCGAGTCGGCGATGACCTCGCGCGACACCAGCGATGCCCGCATCCCCTCGTGCCCCATCGAGATGCCGTCCGACACCGCGATGGTGGCGAAGGTGAGCCCGACGCCGCCGGCCTCCCGCACCCCCAGCTTGGCCGCCTCGCTGAGGCGGGGACCGCTGAGGTTGCAGGGAGTGACCTCGTTGCCGGCCGAGACCACGCCGACCTGGGGCTTGGCGAAATCGGCCTCGGTGAGGCCGACCGCTCGCAGCATGGCCCGGGCTCCCGCTTTGGCGGAGCCGATCGTCACGTCCTGGGAATGCAGCTTGTTTGTCATGATCTCGCCAGCGTACCCGTTGCGGCGACGTCAGCAGGAAACCGGAACGGGGCAATCGTGGCCTCGGGCCGCCTGCGAGAGAAACAAGGAACCGGCGAGGCGCCCCGAGCGTTTCGGGTGGAGTTCGCCTAGTCCGGGGCGTCGGTACACTGACGCCCCGTTGCCGTACCAACCATCCTTCACTCTCCCGAAAGACTCTCGATGACGTCCACCCGCAACCATGTCGCGCCCCCGAGCGCGCCGACCCAGCCGCGCCGCCGTAGGCTCAGCACCGCCAAGAAGGTCATCCTCGGGCTCCTCACCTTCTCGGTGCTCGCGGTCTTCGCCGCCATCGCCTTCGTGGTGTGGACCAACGCCAAGATCGACCGCATCCCTGCAGAAGACCTCCAGTCGCTGCAGCCGACCGGTTCCAACGGGGTTCGCAACATCCTCATCGTCGGCAGCGACAGCCGCGAGGACCTCCCCGACGGCTTCGACCACTTCGGCAACTTCAGCGGCGCCCGCACCGACGTCGTCATGGTGGCGCACGTCACTCCCGACGGCTTCGCCCAGCTGCTGTCCCTGCCCCGGGACCTGAAGGTGCAGATCCCCGGCGAGGGCACCAACCGCATCAACGCCGCCTACGTGTTCGGGGGTCCCGACCTGCTGGTGCAAACCATCCAGAACAACTACGGAATCTCCATCAACAACTACGTCGAGATCGACTTCGCCGGGTTCGCCAACGTCGTCGACGCCCTCGGCGGGGTGACGAAGACGTTCAAGTACCCGGCCCGCGACACCAAGTCCGGGTTCTCGGTCGACGCCGGGACCCACAAGCTCAACGGGGTCGAGGCCCTCGGCTACGCCCGCTCCCGCAGCTACCAGGAGCTACGGGACGGGAGCTGGGTCAGCGTCAACGCCAACGACATCGGGCGCACCGAGCGCCAGCAGGAACTGCTGCTCCTGCTGTTCGAGCAGGCGTCGTCGCCGTCGAAGGCCTTCAACCTGCCCGGTTTCGTCTCCAAATTCGCCGACCAGATCACCGCCGACGTCGGCCTCACCCCCGGCGTCATGGTCGACCTCGGGAGGGATCTGCTCGGCCTCGACTCCAGCGAGATCCAGACGATGACGCTGCCGGTGAAGGTCTCCAACGAGAACGGCCGCTCCTACGTGATCCCGGTCCAGCCGGAGGCCGACGATGTGCTGGAGGCGTTCCGCCAGGCCGAGCCGTGGGTGACCGCCGCGTCCTGAGGCGAACCGTGGGCCGACAGGCCGGGTTTTCATGAACTGGGGGCCTGGGTTGAGAGGCCGGGTTCTCATGAACTGGAGCCCCTGGGTTGAGACGCCGGGTCTTCATGTACTGGAGCCCTGGGTTCGGGGCAGGGGGCGGTGGGTCTACCCTCCGCTGACGCATGACGGATACCCGATTCACGGTCCGGGCCGCCAGCATCGTGGCGCTCCTCGCCTCCCTCTACGTGGGGGCGCAGATCCTCTCGGACGTCGCCAGCCTCAAGCTGGCCGTGATCGGTGGGATGGCGATCGACGGCGGCACCCTCATCTACCCGCTCACCTTCACCCTGCGCGACCTGGTCCACAAGACCGCCGGGAAACAGGTCGCCCGGCTCCTCATCGTCGTCGCCGCCGGCATCAACCTCTTCATGGCGGTGCTCTTCTGGGCCGTCGACCGGCTCCCTCTCGTCCCCCAGAGCGGTCCGCAGTCCGAGCTGTTCGGTAAGGTCCTCGGGCCGGTGTGGCGCATCGTGCTCGCCTCGATCATCGCCGAGGTCGTCTCCGAGCTGGTCGACACCGAGGTCTACTCGATGTGGGCCCGCCGGTTCGGGGAGCGCCTCCAGTGGGGGCGGGTGCTGGCATCGAACTCGGTATCGGTGCCGCTCGACTCGGTGCTGTTCGTGGTCATCGCCTTCGCAGGACGGGTCTCCGGGACGGTGGTGCGCCAGATCATCGTCACCAACATCCTGGTCAAGGGGTTGGTGACGGTGGTGTCGATCCCGCTCATCTACACGGTGCGGCCCCGCGCCGTCGTCAGCGAAGACGGCGGCTAGGAGCGACGTTCGGTGTCGCGGGTCGGGCTCGGCCCGGTGTACGAGGCCTGGAGCCGCACCGGCTTGTGCTGGATCGCCTCCATGGCATGCGCGATCCACCCCAGCATGCGGCCCACCGCGAAGAGCATCTCGCCGCTGCCCGGCTCAAGGTCGGCGGCCAGGGTGACCGCGGCGAGCCCGGCGTCGACGTTCGGCAGGGGCAGTCCCGCGGCGGCGACCTCCCGCACGATGTGGTCGATGTGGCCGAGGATCGCCGCCTCGGGACGCTGCTCGGCGATCGCCCGGATCAGCGCCCCGAAACGGGGATCTCCCTGCGGGTAGAGGGACTGGCCGAGGCCGGGGATCGGCTCCTCGCCGGACCAGGGACCGGCGATGATCTCTTGCACCGGGGTTCCGGCGACGATGGAGCGGAACAGCGGTTCGACCATGGTCGAGGCCGCGCCTTGCCAACCGCCGCCGAGAATGGAGAGTCCGGCGCCGAAGATGCCGTGCACGTCGGCCCGGTAGGCAGCGGCGAGCCGGGCCGCGGTGGTGGAAGCGGCGAAGCCGTGGTCGGCCACCATGACCAGGGACCGCCGCACCAGATCCACCTGGGCCGGATCGGGACGGGTGGTGCGGGCCAGCTTGGCCGCCATCCGGGTGGCGAACGGGGCGGGGGTTCGGAGCCGGGGTCCGGGCAGGCTCTCGACGATCGAGGCGATCAGCACCGGTCCTGCCTGCTGGGGCGGAATGTCGAAGTCGGAGCCGGCGTGGCCGCCGATCGAGGCCGCCACCACCTGGAGCCGCCGCAGCGGGGCGATGTCCGCCGGCATGGTGCGCTGTGCCCCGCGGGAGATGGCGACCCAGTCCTCTCGCGGCTCCCACAGGTCCACCTCGTCGGGGATGGTGCCGTACCACAGCAACGCCGCCAGCTGCTCGCAGCTCGCCCACGTCGCCAGCTCGAGCACGTCATAGCCCCGGTAGTAGGGCCGGACGCCGTCCACCAGCGTGATGGCGGAGTCGACCCGCATCTCGGGGGGCTGGTGGCCGCGGGAGTGGGCGGCGCGGAAATCGACGACATCGTCGCGCGAGAACCAGCTCCCCTTGCCGCCATGACGCTCCACCGGCTCCAGCAGACCACGGCTCACGTAGGCGTAGACGGTCGCCGGCTTGACGCCGAGCAACCGGGCCGCCTCCTCGGTCGAGATGAGCACTGCCATGTTGATCAATCAATATTGATCAATTCCGCTCCATGAGTCAATATTGGATCTCTTCGAGCATCAGCGAAGGAGGGCGGACATGGCCAACGAAACGATGCGAACGCCGCCCGGGCTGGCAGGCGTCGTGGTCGCCGACACCGCCCTCGGTGGGGTCCGTGGCCAGGAGGGGTTCTTCCACTACCGCCAGTACTCCGCTCCCGACCTCGCCGAGACCAGAACACTGGAGGACGTGTGGTACCTCCTCCACCAGGGCTCGCTGCCGTCGCCCCGAGAAGGCGCCGACTTCCGTCACGGCCTCGGCGAGCTGCGGCCTCTCCCCGCCGACCTCGTGACCCTCATCGGCGAGGTGGCGCAGGTCGGCGACGACATCCTGGCGCTGTCGTGGGTCCGCACCGCGGTGTCGCTCGTCGCCCAGCACCTCGGCCTCATCCCCTGGCTCGGCCAGCCGGCGGAGGACCTGGTGGAGCAGGCGACCCACCTCGCCGCCGTCATGCCGACCATCGTCGCCGCCGGGTGGCGGGCACGCAACGGACTGGCGCCGGTGGCCCCCGACCCGAGCGCCGGCATCGCCGAGGACTTCCTCCACATGCTGCACGGCGCCGCCCCCGACGCCCGCAGCGCCCGGGCGCTCGAGCAGTACCTCATCCTGACGATCGACCACGGCTTCAACGCCTCCACCTTCACCACCCGGGTCGTCACCTCCACCGGGGCCGACCTCGGCGCCGGGCTCACCGCGGGAACCGGAGCGCTCTCCGGGCCGCTTCACGGTGGAGCCCCTTCGCACTGCCTCCGCATGCTGCAGGAGATCGGCACCCCCGACCGCGCCGACGCCTGGGTACGGGCCTCACTGGCCCGCGGCGACCGCATCATGGGTTTCGGGCATCGCGTCTACCGAACCGAAGACCCCCGCTCGGCGATGCTGCGCGGGGTGGCGGAAGGGTTCGACGATCCGCTCGTCGACCTCGCCGTCAACGTCGAGAAGACCATCCTCGAGGCGCTCCACGAGCACCGGCCGGAGCGGGAGCTCTGCACCAACGTCGAGTACTACGCCGGCGTGGTGCTCCACCTGGTCGGCATCCCCGAGGAACTGTTCCCGGCGTGCTTCGCCATCAGCCGGAGCATCGGCTGGACGGCGCACATGCTCGAACAGATGACCGGCAACCGGATCATCCGCCCCGACTCTGAATACGTGGGTCCACAGCCCTCGGAGGCATTCCAGCTCTGAGATCGGGGAGAAGGATCACCCGGCGACCCGTGCCGGCGACGGGCTCGGGCGCCTCGGCCGCAGACCGAGGCGCCTGAGCGAGCCGCGGCCGAACCCTGAACCGCCGGGCGCCCACCTGGCACGGCGCGGCCGGCCCTCCCCCGGCCGAAGTTGGCGCCGCGTCGCCGAACCGCGACACTTCACCCCATGGATCTGGCGGTCCGCCTGCGGGGCGTGACGAAACAGTACGACCGCATCACCGCCCTCGCCGGGATCGACCTCGAGATCCCGGCCGGGTCGGTGTACGGCATCGTCGGCCCCAACGGCGCCGGGAAGACCACCCTGATGCGCATCCTGGTCGGAGCGCTGGCGCCGGACGGCGGGGACGTCCAGGTACTCGGCCTCGACCCGAGGCAGGAACGGCGCCGGGTCCGGTCCCAGATCGGCTACATGCCGCAGGCGCCGGTGCTGTACGAGGACCTCACCGCAGCCGAGAACGTCGCCTTCTTCGCCCGCGGCCACCTGCTCGACGCGGTGCGAGAACGGGTGCAACGCAGCCTCGAGTTCACCGACCTGGTCGAGCGCGCCGGTGACGTGGTGCGCACCCTGTCCGGCGGGATGCGGCAGCGAGTCTCCCTGGCCGCGGCGTTGGTGCACCAGCCCCGGGTACTGCTGCTCGACGAACCCACCGCCGGCATTGATCCCGAGCTGCGCCACGCCTTCTGGCAACGCTTCCGGGACCTCACCGCTCATGGCACCACCCTGCTCATCAGCACCCACCAGATGGACGAGGTGGTGCACTGCGACCAGGTCGCCATCCTCCGCGCCGGGAAGGTGCTGGCCGACGAACCGCCGCAGCGGCTCCTCACCGAAGGGCGCGCCGTAGTCACCGTCTGGGTCGGCGAGACGCCCCATCGCCACGAGATCGTCGACTCTCCCGACGAGCTGCCGCGCATCCTGCGCCGCTGGCGGCTCGATCCGGCGGTGACCCGGATCGAGGTCGAAGGCCAGACCCTGGAGGACGCCGTGCTGGCCCTGATCGAGCGGGAGGAGGCCGGCTCCGATGACGGCTAGCCGCACCGCCGCCGTCGCCGGACGGGTGCTGCGCCAGCTCGCCCGCGACCGCCGCTTCGTGGTGCTGGTGCTGGTTGCCCCGCTCGGCATCGTCTTCTTCACCAAGACGCTGTTCGACGCCGCCGGCACGCCGTTCTTCGACGTGACGCCGTTTGCGGTGCCGTTCGGCTGTTTCATCATCCACTTCGCCACCTTCATCCTCACCGCCCTGGTCCTGGTGCGGGAACGCACCGCCGAGACGATGGAGCGGATGTTCATCAACGGCTACCGCCGCCTCGAGATCATCACCGGCTACCTGCTCGCCTACACCACCCTCGCCACCGTGGTGTCGCTGCTGGTGCTCACCGAACTCCAGTTCCTTTTCGACCTCGGCTACGGGCCGGGCCGGCTCGCCTCGATCTTCCTCGTCATGTGGCTGCTGGCGGTCATCTCGATGGCGATCGGCATCCTCGTCTCCAACGCGGCCCGCAGCGAGGGCCAGGTGATCCCGTTCATCCCGGCGATCGTGCTCCCCAGCCTCATCTTCTCCGGGATCATCGTGGCGGTCGACGCCATGCCGCTGTGGGCTCAGGTGCTGAGCCGGATCTCGCCCATGTACTACGCCAACGAGGTGCTCCAGGAGCTGATCGCCGGATCCGGGCTCGGCGGCGACGTCGCCAGCCTCGTCATGCTCCCGGCCGGTGCGGTCGTCGTGCTGCTGCTGGCGACCCAAACCCTGCGCGAGACCCGATAGCCTGGGGGAATGCACACCACCGCCGACCGTCTCGTCGAAGCCCTCCGCCGCGACGGGTTCCGCATCACCAAAGCCCGCCGGGCCGTGTGCGAGGTGATCGCCCGCGCCCCCCGCGACCATCTCACCGCCGGCGACATCCACGGCCTCGTGGGCGACGACGTGATCGACCAGTCCACCGTCTACCGCACGCTGGAGGCGCTGGAACAGGCCGGCCTCGTCACCCACACCCACATGGGCCACGGGCCCTCCGTGTACCACCTCGCCGCCGACGCCCAGCACCAGCATCTCGTCTGCTCCCGTTGTGGCGCCACCATCGACCTCGACCCGGCCGACATCGGATCGCTGCTGGCCGAGATCACCCGCCGCACCGGGTTCGTTCCCGACCCCTCCCACTTCGCCCTCTCCGGGCTGTGCCGCGAGTGCATCGCCCAGGGTTGATTCCATCCCGGATCGGCCGTACACTCCTTCTTGCAAACGGCTTGCAACAAGGAGGAGGGGCCGTGCACATCCCCGACGGCGTGATCAACGGCACCACGTCGGCCGGCTTCGGAGTCGTCGCCGCCGGCGGAGTCGGAGTGGCACTGCGTCGCACCGGTGCCTACCTCAGCGAACGCCAGGTGCCCCTCGCCGGCCTCGTCGCCGCCTTCGTGTTCGCCGCCCAGATGTTCAACTTCCCGGTCATCTCCGGCATGAGCGGCCACCTCATCGGAGGCCTGCTCGCCGCGGTCCTGGTCGGCCCGTGGGCGGCCGTGCTCGTCCTCAGCGTGGTGCTCGCCGTCCAAGGCGTGTTCTTCGCCGACGGTGGCCTCAGCGCCCTCGGTCTCAACATCGTCAACATGGGGATCATCGCCCCTCTCAGTGGCTACGCGATCTACCGGCTCCTGATGGGGATCCTCCCTCGCAGCACCCGCATCGTCCCCCTCGCCGCAGGTCTCGCCGCCTTCGGCTCGGTCGTGCTCGCCGCCACCGGATTCGTCATCGAGTTCGCCATCGGCGGGACGGCAGACGTGTCCACCGGCGCGGTCCTCACGGCAATGCTCGGCGCCCATGTCCTCATCGGGATCGGCGAAGCGCTCCTCACCGCCCTCATCGTGAGTGCGGTGGTGGCGAGCCGTCCCGACCTGGTCTACGGAGCCACTGCCGCGCCGGCGGCCACGACTGCGGAGGTGCGGTGATGGATCGCCGGACCCGGATCTTCCTCGCGGCGGGCCTGCTGGTCGCGATCGTCTTCGCCGTGGTCGTCAGCCAGTTCGCCTCCGACAGCCCCGACGGCCTCGAGTACGTCGCGGCGCAGCAAGGCTTCGGCGCCACCGCCCAGGACCACGCCCTCAGCGACTTCGCCCTCGCCGACTACGGCGAAGGGCTCACCGACAACGGCACCCTCAATACCGCGGTGGCCGGGCTCCTCGGCACCGTGATGACGCTGATCATCGGCTACGGGGTCTTCTGGATGGCACGCCGTAGCCGCCGGACGGGCGAGGAACCACAGACGATTCACGGACCCTGAGTGGGAACCGGACACGTCCACGCCCTCTACCGGCACGGAGACAGTCCTCTCCACCGGCTCCCGCCACATCTGAAGGTGGTGGCGGCCTTCGGGTTCGTCTTCGCCGTCGTCGCCACGCCCCGGGAGGCGATCTGGGCGTTCGCCGCCTACGCGGCGCTGCTGGTGGCGCTGGCCACCGCGGCGCGTCTCGGGTTCGGCTTCGTGGCGACCCGGATGGTGATCGAGGTCCCGTTCCTGCTCGTCGCCTTCAT
>CAYUDA010000041.1:199-10722 GCA_964443425.1 uncultured Acidimicrobiaceae bacterium | reverse complement strand
AGCCTGGCGGACCGGCGGCTGTAGAACGAGCGGGTCTCGCGGCGTGGGCCTTCCGTCTCGACCCGGGGCAGGACGTCGGCCTCGTCGGCCTCCGGGAGTGCCTCCTCGGCATGCTGCGCCGGCGCTTGACCGGTGGGGGGCTCGTCGCCGTGATCCGCCTCGGGCTCGGCCTGCGACCCGGCAGCATGCTGCGGTGTGACCTCTCCGGCGGCGATGCGCTCGCTGAGGATGTTGCGTTCCAGCTCGAGCTGGGCGACGTGCTCCATGAGGGCGCGGCGTTCCGCGTCGAATTCCTTCTGCCGCTTGATGAGGCTCTTGATGTGGCCGAACAGCTCTTCGGTGTTGTCGCCGAGACCGGCGAATCCGTCGACACGGACGGCGGCCTCGTCGGTGATCCGCTTCGCCTCGTCGTGGCCGTCGGCGATGATGCGCTCGGCTTCCCGACGAGCGTTGGCGACGAGCAGGAACGCTTCTCGGCGGGCGTTGTTGACGATCTCGATTGGCACGGTGACGTTTCCCCGCTCGGGGACGGGGGGCGACGCCGCGGTATCTGGCGTTGCCGTGTCCACGGCGTCGGTCTCGGATACTTCACGAAGAGTGGTGCTCACGCCCTGCCTCTCCCATCGTGGCCTTCGGCGGTCCACCGTGCGGGCTCTGTCCTACCTTCGGCACGGCACCCTCTTTTCTGAAACCTCGTCCCCCCGGAAAGCCTTCGGGCCGAAGGGTTCTCGGCGATCGCGGGGTCCTGGCGGGCGAGGCATCGGGACGTCCGGTGGCGCCGTCGCGCCGCGAATCCCTTGTGGGCCTTGGGTTCGAGCGGGTCGGCGTTGCGGGCACGCTCCCCGCGCCGGGACGGTAGCTAGTCATGTCGAAGGGCCAACGAATGATCAGTTCGCGCGGTGCGTCGCCGACCGCGCGCGGGCCGCGGTTTCGATCGTTGGCCGATTCGGCGGCCGGGTGTAAGGTTGTGCTCCCATGGCTGCACGGAAACCATCCCGTGGGGCGAAGGGGCGGAAAAGGGTCAGGAAGAAGAAGACCTCGAAGCCGCGGATCGGTGTGCTCGCTGCGCTGCGAGGGAGCCGGGACCGCCTTCGGAAGCGGCTCGGGCGTCACACCGACGACGTCTGGGGCATCCTCGCCATCGTGATCGCCGGCCTGCTGGTGCTGGCGTTCTTCGACCTCGCCGGACCGGTGGGGCGTGGCGCCACCACCGGGCTCCATTTCGCCTTCGGGATCTGGGCCTACTTCGTTCCGCTGGTCCTCGTCGCCGTCGGGCTTGCGCTCATCGGAAGCATGCCCCGCACCGACTACGGCCGGCTCTCCGCCGGGCTCCTCGCCCTCTTCGTCGGATCGCTCGGGCTCTTCCACCTCCTCACCGGGGCGGTGTCGCTGGCCGAGAGCATGGACGAGGTCGTCGCCCGCGGCGGCGCGGTCGGCTCCCTCATCGCATTCCCGCTGCAGCGCCTCATCGGGTACTGGGGTGCCCTCCTGGTCCTCGTCGCCGTCAGCGGCCTCGCCGCCCTCGTCCTCACCAGGGCCACCATCCGCGACGTCGCCACCACCATCGCCTCGTGGGTACGGGCCCTCGGCTTCGGGCCCGGTCACCGTCGTCGCCGCGCCGCTCCGGTCCCGGCAATGGCGTCGCCCCCGGCGACGGTCGCTCCGTCCGGCGCTCCCACCAAGGCGGCCCCGCCCAAACCCGCAGCCGAGAAGTCGGCCCCGCCCAAGGCCAAGCCCACCCAGCCGGCCCGACCGGGTTCCCGCCCTTCCGGTGAGGGCTACCGGCTGCCGCCACTCGAGCTGCTCGACCTCAGCTCCGTCGGTGGGAAGAACCGCAAGGCGCTGGAGCGGGCTGCCCACGAACTGCAGGAGACCCTGTACCAGCATGGCGTGGACGCCAGCCTGACCAGGATCGTTCCGGGTCCCACCGTCACCCGCTACGAAGTGGAGCTGGCTCCGGGCGTGAAGGTGTCGAAGGTCACCGGGCTCTCCCACGACATCGCCTACGCCATGGCGTCGGCCGACGTGAGGATCCTGGCGCCGATTCCGGGCAAGAGCGCCATCGGGATCGAAGTGCCCAACCACCACCGCGACCTCGTCACCCTGGGCGACATCCTGTGCAGCCCCGAAGCGGAGGCCGACCGTGACCCGATGAAGGTCGGGCTCGGCAAGGACGTCAGCGGCCATGCTCGTTTCCTCAAGCTCGACGACCTGCCCCACATGCTCATCGCCGGGGCCACCGGGGCCGGCAAGTCGTCGTGCATCAACGCCATCGTCACCTCGATCCTGATGCGGTCCCGCCCCGACGAGGTGCGGCTCGTGCTCGTCGACCCGAAACGGGTCGAACTCGGCCAGTACAACGACGTGCCCCACCTGCTCACCCGGGTCATCACCAACCCCAAGAAGGCGGCCGACGCACTGGAATGGGCGGTCCAGGAGATGGACCGCCGCTACGACCTGGTGGCCGACGCCGGGGTGCGCGACATCACCGGCTACCGGGAGAAGTGGGACGCCGGTGGGCTCGACCCCGACGGCTTCGACCGCTTCCCTCACATCGTGATCATCGTCGACGAGCTCAACGACCTGATGATGGTGGCAGGTCGGGCGGTGGAGGACGCGGTGGTGCGGATCGCCCAGATGGCCCGGGCTGTCGGCATCCACCTCGTGCTCGCCACGCAGCGGCCCTCGGTGAATGTCATCACCGGCGTCATCAAGGCCAACATCCCGTCGCGGCTCGCCTTCTCGGTGGCGTCGCAGACCGACTCGCGCGTCATCCTCGATGCCTCCGGCGCCGAGAAGCTGGTTGGTCTGGGGGACATGCTGGTCGTGACGGCGCGGGAGCCGAAGCCGGAGCGGATCCAGGGCGCCTTCGTCTCGGAGCGGGAGATCCACGCCGTCGTCGACTGGGTGCGGGAGCAGCGTCGCGCCGCCTACCGGGACGCCGAGGTCTTCGAGACCGCGGTCCGCCAGGAGCAGGCCGAGGACGAGTTCGACGGCGAGGATCCCGACATCGTTCGCCAGGCGATCGACCTGGTGGTCCGGTCCCAGCTCGGGTCCACCTCGATGCTGCAACGCAAGCTGCGCATCGGGTTCGCCCGGGCCGGGCGGGTGATGGACATCCTGGAGATGAAGGGCATCGTCGGCCCGTCGGAGGGATCCAAGGCGAGAACGGTGCTGATGACGGTCGAAGAACTCGACCAGATGCTGGTCGGCGGCTGAGACCGCCGCCGACAGAGTCCCTGCTGCACGTCGCAAATGCATCGGTATGGTTGACCGATGATGCCGCGCGCCAGATTCGACGACCTCACCCCGGGGCACGAGCGCTGCTTCTCCCTGCGCGGCCGGCGAGCCACCGTGGTGGCACGGTCGCTCGACGACGTGGTGCCGGCTCTGCAGGAAGTGGAGGAGGCGACCCGGGCCGGCCTGTGGGCCGCCGGCTACGTGGCCTACGAGGCGGCGCCGGCATTCGACCCGGCGCTCCGGGTCCGGGCGCCCGGGATGCACGACCCGTTGCGGCAGATGCCCCTCGTCTCCTTCGGGCTCTTCCTCCGCCGTGAGGCGTGCACGCCGTTGGAGCCGCGCGCGATCCATCCCGCCCCCTACACGATGTCGGCATGGACGCCCGAGATCGACCGGGTCGAGTACGACCACGGCGTGGATCGGATCCGGGCGGCGATCGCCGACGGCGACAGCTACCAGGTGAACTACACCATGCGGCTGCGCGCCGCCTTCTCCGGTGATGCCGGGGAGCTGTACCGCGACCTGGTACTGGCCCAGCGTGGCGCCCACGCCGCCTGCATCGACGCCGGCCGCTATCAGGTGGTGAGCGTCTCCCCGGAGAAGTTCTTCCGCATCGAAGGCAACCGCATCGAGGTCCGTCCCATGAAGGGCACGATCCGGCGGGGCCGCTGGCCCCAAGAGGACGACGCCCTCGCCGAGGCGCTGTGCAACTCCGAGAAGGACCGAGCCGAGAACCTCATGATCGTCGACTTGCTCCGCAACGACCTGGGGCGCATCGCAGAGTTCGGCAGCGTCCGCGTCGACTCGCTGCTCGACCTGGAACGATTCGAGACGGTGTGGCAGCTCACGTCCGGGGTGTCGGCCCGGCTCCGTCCCCGGGCCTCGCTCGGCGACGTGTTCCGCGCCCTCTTCCCGTCCGGATCGATCACCGGCGCCCCCAAGACCCGGACGATGGAACTCATTGCCGAGCTGGAGCATTCGACCCGGGGGGTGTACTGCGGGGCGGTCGGGTACGTTGCGCCCGCCGGCACCCCCGGACCCGACGCCGAGTTCAACGTGGCGATCCGCACCGTCGTGGTCGACGAGCACGAAGGTCTCGCCGAGTACGGCGTCGGGGGCGGCATCACCTGGGATTCCGACCCTGCCGGGGAGTACGAGGAGGCCAGGGTCAAGGCGCAGCTGCTCGTCGACCGGCGTCCCGAGTTCCTCCTGGTGGAGACGCTGCGGTGGGACCCGGAGCTGGGGTTCCGGTTCCTCCCCGACCACCTCGACCGGCTCGCCGCCTCCGCCGTCTACTTCGGGTTCCCCTGCGACCGGGAGGCGGTCACCTCCTGCGTCCTCGCCTCGGTGGCGGACTCGCCGGAGCCGCGCCGGGTGCGGCTGGTGCTGGCCCGGGACGGGGCGTGCCGGGCCGAGCCGGAAGAGGTGGTGCCGCCGTGGCGGGACGGCCCCGACGCCGGTGGAGAGCCGATCGTGGTGACGGTCGACCCGGTCCCGGTCACTTCCTCCAACGTGTTCCTCTTCCACAAGACCACCCAGCGCAAGGTCTACGAGGAGCGGATCAAACGTCACCCCACCATGGACGACGTGGTACTCCAGAACGAGCGGGGGGAGCTGACCGAGACCACGATCGGGACCCTGGCGGTGTGCTTCGATGGGCGTTGGTGCACCCCACCGCTCCGTTCCGGGTGCCTGGCCGGGGTCTACCGGCGGCGGCTCCTCGACGCCGGGCTGCTGGAGGAACGGGTGATCCACGTCGCCGACCTCGCCCGGGCCGACGAGGTGGCGGTGCTCAACTCGGTGCGGGGATGGCGGGCCGCGGTGGTGGCGAACGGCGAACGCCTCGAGCCGGGACGCCGTCCCGTCTGAGGCCCCACCGGGTCCGGCTACGCTCCCGATCGATGGGTGATTACCACGTCCACCTCCATCCGCACGGACCGTATCGGGGAGTGGGGCCGGCGCCGGGGGAGTACCCGCCCGGTCACATCGAGGCCTACCTCGAGCGGGCGGAGCGGCGCGGCGCCACCGAGGTCGGCTTCACCGAACACCTCTACCGCTGCGTCGAGGCCGGCCCCGTGCTGGGCCGGTTCTGGGACGCCGAGCCGCGGCGCGACCTGGCGGAACAGACCGCGGCGTTCTTCGCCGAGGACCTCACCCTGTCGCTCGAGGGGTACGTCACGGCGGTGATCGCCGCCAAGGATCGGGGCCTTCCGGTGCTGCTCGGTCTCGAGGTTGACTTCTTCCCGGAGACGATCGACGCCGTGCTCGACCTGCTCGCCCCCTACCCGTGGGACTTCCTCATCGGCTCGGTGCACTGGATCGGCGGCTGGGCGGTCGACCACGGCGGTGCCGCCTACGAGTACCGCCGCCGCGGGACCCAGAAGGCATACGAGGACTACTTCGCCCTCGAGGAGCAGCTCGCCGCCTCGGGGGCGGTCGACGTGCTGGCCCACGCCGATGTCATCAAGAAGTACGGGTACCGCCCCGCCGTCGAGCCCGTCGACCTCTACCGTGCGGTGGTGGAGGCGGCCGCCCGCAGCGGCACCGCGGTCGAGGTCTCCAGCGCCGGGCTCCGCCACGCCGCCCGCCAGATCTACCCGGAGCCGGCGTTCCTCGCCATGTTCGCCGCCGCCGGGGTGCCGATCACCCTCGCCAGCGACGCTCACCTTCCCGAGGAATGCGCCATGGGACGCGACGAGGTGGTGGCAGCGGCACGCACCGCCGGCTACACCGAGCGCCTCCGGTTCCGGCGCCGGCGGGCCGATGCGGTTCCCCTACCCGATTCCCGGCCGGCGGCCGGGGGAACCGTGGACGGCTCGGTTGCCTCCTCGTAGACTCGCCGTGCCCGCGACGGAAAGGCTCCCATGACCGAACAGGGCGGCATTCACGACGAGCATCCCTTCGACACCCCCTTGGACCAGAGGGATCCCGCCCGCCGGTTCCGGGGCCGTCTCGCATCCCCGGTGACGGTGGTCACGGCAGGGTCCGGTGAGCGCCGGACCGGACTGACCGTGTCGTCGATCATGGTTGCCGAGGGTGAACCGTCCCGGGTCTACTTCCTGGTCGGTACCACCACCGACCTCTACTACGTCCTGGAGCAGAGGGGGAAGTTCGTGGTGCACGTGCTCGAGGACCGCCACCGGGAGATGTCCGACGTCTTCGCCGGGGTGCGCCCCAGCCCGGGGGGACGGTTCGCCGGCCTGGACGTGGAGGACAGCGACTGGGGTCCGGTGCTGAGCGACGTCACCACCCGCGCCTACTGCACCTTCGAGGGCGGGGACGAGGAAACCTACTTCCTGGTCGCCGAGGGCGTCATCGACGAGCTGGAACTGGGCGACATCGACGATCCGCTCGCCTACTTCCGGGGCACGTACCGCTCGCTGCGTTGAAACGCCGGGGCGCGCCGATGAGACGAGCAGAGGGCCCGTAGACTCCCAGGCATGTCCCGCACCGCCCCCTCCGTCTGGTTGACGACGCTCGGCTGCGCCAAGAACGAAGTCGACTCCGCCAAGGTCACCGCCATGGTGGGCGACGCCGGCTACCGGACGGCGGAGACGCCGGAGACCGCCGACGTGGTGATGGTCAACACCTGCGCGTTCATCGAGGCGGCCCGTCGCGAGTCGATCGACACCATCCTGGAGCTGGCGGCGGCCCGCCGCCGGGGCGCCAAGCTGGTGGTGATGGGGTGCATGGCGCAGCGCTACGAGCGGGAGCTGGAGGAGGCGCTGCCGGAGGCCGATGCGGTGGTCGGCCTCGATCGCTACCCGGAGCTGGTCGACCGCCTCGACACCCTCACCGGGTGGACGCCGCTGCGGATCCGGGCCGCTCCCCGTTCCCGCATGGACATCCTCTACCAGGTGCGGCGTCCCACCCCGGTGACGCCATACGCCTACGTCAAGGTGGCCGAAGGGTGCGACAAGCCCTGCACCTTCTGCGCCATCCCGCAGTTCCGAGGCCGCCAGCGCTCCCGCCCCCCGGGCAACGTGCGGGACGAGATCGTCGCCCTCACCGCCGCCGGCGTCGGTGAGATCGTGCTCGTCGCCCAGGACCTCGCCAGCTACGGGCGCGACATCGGCGCTCCGGGTGGGCTGCGGGAGCTGCTCGAGTTCGTCTCCGACGTCGAGGGGCTGCGCCGCCTCCGCCTCTACTACCTGTACCCGCGGGAGATCACCCCCGCCCTCGTCACCGCCATGGCCTCCAGTCCGGTGGTGGCCGACTACTTCGATCTGTCGCTGCAACACGCCTCGGAACGGCTGCTGCGCGCCATGAAGCGCCCCGGCAGCGGGGCTCGCCACCTCGACCTCATCGCCCGCATCCGGCGGGAGGCTCCGGAAGCGGCGCTGCGGTCCTCGTTCATCGTGGGATTCCCCGGGGAGACGGACGACGACGTCGACGCGCTCGCCGGGTTCCTGGAGGAGGCGACCCTCGACTGGGTGGGGCTCTTCGCATACTCGCCGGAGGAGGGCACCCCGGCGGCGGAGATGGACGGGCAGATCGCCGACGGCGAGAAGGCGGAGCGGCTCCGCCACCTCCAGGCGCTCCAGGACGACATCACCGCCCGCCGCAACGCCGCCCAGGTGGGGCGGGTGCTCGAGGTGCTGGTCGACCAGGTGGAGGAGGGCCAGGCGGTGGGTCGCTCCTACCGGGAGGCACCCGAGATCGACGGGGTGGTCCTGCTCGACGGTGGCCGTCCCGGCGAGTGGGTGCGGGCCGAGATCACCGGCGCCTACGGCACCGATCTGGCGGCCCGGGTGCGGGGGGCGGCGTGATCGTCGAGGTGCTGGCGGTCGGCACCGAGCTGCTGCTGGGCCAGATCGTCAACACCAACGCCGCCACCATCGGGGCCCGCCTCGCCGAGGCCGGTCTCGACCACTACCACCAGGGCGTGGTCGGCGACAACCTGGAGCGCGTCGTCGCCGCGGTCCGGCTCGCGGCGGGACGGGCCGACGCCGTCATCGTCACCGGTGGCATCGGTCCCACCCAGGACGACCTCACCCGCGAAGCGCTGTGCGCCGCCGCCGGGGTCGAGATGGCCTTCAGCGACGAGCAGGCCGGGCTGCTACGCCGCCGCTGGGCGGAGCGGGGCCGGGAGATGCCGGAATCGAACCTGCGCCAGGCGCAGTACCCGGTCGGGGCGACCCTGCTCGCAAACGCCAAGGGCACCGCCCCCGGGATCCGGATGCGAATCGGGGACGCCTGGGTGTTCGCGCTGCCCGGGGTGCCGGCGGAGATGGTGCCGATGCTCGACGACGACATCCTGCCGTTCCTGCGGGTCGAGGCGGCGGTGGACGCGGTGGTGGTGAGCCGGCTCATCCGCACCTGGGGAGGATCCGAGTCCCGCATCGCCGAGATCCTCTCCGATCTCTACGAGTCGTCGGTGAACCCGACGGTGGCCTTCCTGGCGTCGTCGGGTGAGATCAAGGTGCGTCTCACCGCCAAGGCGACGACCCGGGAGGAGGCGCTGGACCTGATCGGACCGGTCGAGGCCGAGGTGAGGAAGCGCCTCGGGTCGCAGGTCTTCGGTGCGGACGACGAGACGGTGGAGCGCATCGTGCTGGGGGAGCTGGAACGTCGCGGCTGGACGCTGGCCACGGCCGAGTCGGCCACCGCCGGGATGGTGGCGGCCCGCATCACGTCGGTGGCGGGGGCGTCGCGGGTGTTCCGCGGATCGGTGGTGGCGTACCAGGAGGACGTCAAGACCGGGGTGCTCGGGGTGCCCGCCGAGATCGTCGCCGAGCACGGGGTCGTCAGTGAGGCGACGGCCTGTGCCATGGCGGATCGGGCCGCCGCCCTGCTGGAGGCGGAGGTGGCGGTGGCGGTCACCGGCTCGGCAGGCCCCGAACCTCAGGAACAACCGGTGGGGACCATGGTGGTGGCGGTGCACACTCCCGAGGGGACCCGAGCCCGCTCGCTGCACTTCCCCGGGGATCGGGAGCGGGTGCGGGTCTACACCACCACCGCGGCGTTGCAGCTACTGCGCCTGGCGGTGACGGGCGCCTGGTGGGGGAGCGGCGGGGACACCCACTGGGACCGGGGGGAGGCGCCGCGGTGACGGACCGGGAGCGCATGTTCCTGGCGGTGGACCTCGACGGGCAGGTGGCGCCGCTGCTGGCCGCCTTCCTCGAAGGAGCGGACCTCCCGGGCCGTCCGGTGCCGCCGCAGAACTGGCACCTCACCCTCCGCTTCCTGGGATGGACCACCCCGGTGCAGCGCGACGGGATCCTGCGGGCGCTCGACGAGGCCGACCTGGGGGCGCCGTTCCGGATCCGCTTTGCCGGCCTCGGGGCCTTCCCCAAGCCGCGACGGGCGACCGTGCTGTGGCTGGGGGTGCGATCCGGGATCGAGGAGTTGGAACGGCTGGCCGGAGCCGCCGAGGAGGCGTCGTTGGCCGCCGGGTTCACCCGGGAGGACCGGCCCTTCCATCCCCATCTCACCCTGGCGCGGATCCGTCCCGCGGTGGACGTGACCGAACTGGTGGGGCGCTTCCCTCCCTTCGACGTCTTCATGGAGGTGTCGGCGGTGACTTTCTACCGGAGCCGGTTGGGGCCGGGTGGGGCCCGGTACGAGGTGGTCGACCGCGTCGGGTTGTGATGCGGTCGGTGCTCGACATCGAACACCTGTTCGCCTAGAGTAGGTGGGTACGGCGCAGTAGGATCACACGGTTGTAGTTCTGTCACAGGTGTTCGCTACGTTGCAGCCAATGAAGAACTCGAAGGGAGCCCCAGTGGAAGGCGACAAGAACCTCGAGATGGCGATGGCGCAGATCGAGCGGCAATTCGGCAAGGGCGCCATCATGAAGCTGAGCGACGGCGGCGTGAGGAACGTCCGCGCCATCCCCACCGGCGCCCTCTCCCTCGACCTGGCGTTGGGCATCGGCGGTGTTCCCCGGGGCCGGATCGTGGAGATCTTCGGCCCGGAGAGCAGCGGCAAGACCTCACTGGCGCTGCACGTGGTCGCCGAGGCGCAACGCAACGGAGGGGTGGCGGCGTTCATCGACGCCGAGCACGCCCTCGATCCGGTCTACGCCAAGGCCCTCGGCGTCGACACCGACGAGCTGCTCATCTCCCAGCCGGATACCGGGGAGCAGGCGCTCGAGATCGCCGACATGCTGATCCGCTCCGGAGCCCTCGACGTGGTGGTGATCGACTCGGTGGCCGCCCTCGTGCCCCGGGCCGAGCTCGAAGGCGACATGGGCGACACCCACGTCGGCCTCCAGGCCCGGCTCATGTCGCAGGCGCTGCGCAAGCTGGCCGGCACCATTAACCGCTCCGACACCACGGCGG
>CAYUDA010000041.1:0-189 GCA_964443425.1 uncultured Acidimicrobiaceae bacterium | reverse complement strand
GTTCATCAACCAGCTGCGGGAGAAGGTGGGCGTGATGTTCGGCTCACCGGAGACGACGCCGGGAGGCCGCGCCCTCAAGTTCTACGCCAGCGTGCGCATCGACATCCGCCGCATCGAGGCGATCAAGCAGGGCACCGACAACATCGGGAACCGGGTGCGGGCCAAGATCGTGAAGAACAAGGTGGCCCC
>CAYUDA010000040.1:0-10980 GCA_964443425.1 uncultured Acidimicrobiaceae bacterium | reverse complement strand
CCCAGGCCCGCTCCGCCAAGGCGCAGCCGCTGACCACGATCGAGCACGAGACGCTCGAAGACCTGTCACCGGCGGTGATGATCGCCGCCCGCGACGATCTGCTCAACAGCCCCGAGTACGGCCTCGGGGACACCTACCAGGAGCGCAAGCAGGCCGTCTTCGGGTGCCCCGCCGACGACACCGAGTGTGAGGGCGGCGGCGGACTCAAGGTGACGGTGACGGTGAACTACGCCCAGCAGCAGGAGGCGAACCGGATCCTGCGGTCGTGGTTCCGCGACCTCACCGGCCCCACCGGCGCCATCGCCATGGTCGACAACGAGACCGGCGCCATCCGGGTGATGGCGAGCGGTCTCGACTTCGGCAACGACATCGCCGCCGGGCAGCGACCCTACGACCTCGCCACCAAGGGTCGGCGCCAGGCCGGTTCGGCCTTCAAGCCGTTCGCCCTCATCTCGGCTCTCGAGAACGGCAGCCAGTACGGCTGGCCCATCACCCTCGGCACCTACTGGGACTACACCAGCCCCCAGGTCATCGACTGCGGCTACCCCTGCAGCCCGGAGGGCACCACCTGGACGGTGCGCAACGCCGGTGGCGGCGGCGAGGGCATTCGCACCCTCGAGCAGGCAACCTACCTGTCCACCAACACGGTGTTCGCCCAGGTCTCGCTGGCAGTGGGGCCGGAGAACATCGTCGATACCGCCCACAAGCTGGGGATCGAATCGCCCCTCAACCCGGTGCTCTCCATCGCCCTCGGCACCCAGTCGGTGAGCCCGCTCGAGATGGCGTCGGCCTACTCGACGATCGCCAACTACGGGGAGAAGGTCGACAGCTACCTGATCGAGCGGGTCGAGGACAGCCAGGGCAACGTGCTCTACGAGCACGAGCCGGTACGGCAACGGGTGCTCGACGAGGCCCTCACCGCTGCCGTGGTCCGCACCCTGGAGAAGGTGACCAGCCAGGGCACCGCTTCCTTCGTGCGGGGGGAGCTGGGACGGCCGGTGGCGGGCAAGACGGGGACCGCCCAGAACTTCCGGGACGTCTGGTTCATGGGCTTCATCCCCCAGTACACCACCGCGGTGTGGGTGGGCTACCCCGACGCTCAGGTGGAGATGGTCAACTTCACCGTCTACGACGAGAAGGCGGGCCGGGAGCAGCACATCCAGCGTGCCTACGGCGGCACCGTGGCCGCTCCGGTGTGGGTCGACTTCATGCAGTGGGTGACCCAGGATCTTCCGGTGGAGGACTTCCCGCCCAGCCCGGAGGGCATCGAGGTCTACTACCGGACGCCGAAGACCGAGGTGCCCGACGTGCTCGAGATGACCGAGGAGGACGCGAAGGACGCCATCTACAAGGCCGGGCTCCAGACCGACATCCAGATGGTGCCGTCGACCGAGCCGGAGGGGACCATCGTCGGCCAGGACCCCGCGGGGGGCACCGAGGTCGCCCAGGGATCGACCGTCACCGTGCTCATCTCCAGCGGGGTGCCGCCCGAGATGCCGGTGTTCATCAACCTGCCCATCGACGAGTTCGACGCCGCGCTCGCCGCCTTCAACGAGGAGAGTGCCCTCAACCTGACATGGGTGCGGGTCGACGTCCCGGTGGAGGATCCCACCTCGTGGGACCGCATCGTCGGCACCGATCCTGCGCCCGGAGCCCTTGTCGAGGCCGAGCAACAGATCACGGTGAGGGTCGGTGTACCGCCGCCGGAGCCGCCCACGACCACCACGACGACGGTTCCTGCGCCCTGAGGGCGCCTCACCCCCCGGCGAGCCGTTCCTGGTAGACAGCCGCCTCTGCCTCGAGCAACGATTGCAGCAGCCGGAGACGCGCCTCGACCCCGACGGT
The DNA here is from genome assembly GCA_964443425.1 of uncultured Acidimicrobiaceae bacterium. Lineage (GTDB taxonomy): Bacteria > Actinomycetota > Acidimicrobiia > Spongiisociales > UBA5794 > CAYQEC01. Next base: position 9,135 of record CAYUDA010000040.1, on the reverse strand, counting down.
CTCCAGCACCCGCTGGCGGTCGAGGGGGCCGAGCGGGGCGGCGGCGCAGATCGCCCAGGCCGCCTCTCCCGGATCTCCAGGGAGATCGATGTCGAGAGATCCGGCGTCCTCCCCCGCCTCGGAGGCGAGGGCGAGGAGGCGGCGCCGGCTGGCGACGGCAACGTCGACCAGCGGCGCCAGCCGCTCCCCGGTGGCCGGGTCGTCGAGGCAGATCGCCTCGGCCTGAGGGAAGGGATCGTCGGGACACCACCGGGTGACACGGATCCTGCGCTCGCCACGGGCCGCCAGCACGAGGCGAGCGGCGTCCATCCGCTGTATCCAGGAGATCCGAGCCAGGGTACCGACGTCGAATCGGGAGTCGCCGCCCCCCACCTCCGAGCCCCGTTCGATGAGCACCACGCCGAAGGTGCCGTCGTCGGCGAGCGCCTCGCCGATCATCCGCAGGTAGCGCGGTTCGAAGACCTGGAGGGAGAGGACGGCTCCGGGGAACAGGACCGTCCCCAGCGGGAACATCCGGGTGGCGCTCACCCACCCAGTATGCCCCGCGCGGCGGCAGCCGGGCGAGGGTCGTCCCCGCCCGCGGTCACCCTGCCCTAGCCTGGCGGCCCAATGAACACCACTCCCCCGCTGCGGCGGCTCTGGCGCTATTCCCGCGGCCACCGGGCTCGCATCGTGCGGGCCTCGGCCTGGTCGGTGCTCAACAAGGCGCTCGACATCGCTCCCCCGGTGCTGATCGGGATGGCGGTGGACGTGGTGGTGAACCGGGAGGGCTCGATGCTGAGCCACTTCGGACTCGCCACGCCGCGCAGCCAGCTGGTGGCGCTCACCGTGGTGACCTTCGTGGTGTGGGCCCTCGAGTCCCTCTTCGAGTACCTGCTCGGCATCGAGTGGCGCAACCTGGCCCAGACCATCCAGCACGAGCTGCGCATCGACGCCTACGCCCACATGCAGCATCTCGAGATGGCCTACTTCGAGGACCGGGCCTCCGGCGAGCTTCTTTCTGTCCTCAACGACGACGTCAACCAGTTGGAGCGCTTCCTCGACCGCGGCGCCAACGAGGTGATCCAGGTGCTGACCACGGTGGTGCTCATCGGAGCCGTGTTCTTCGTCCTCGCCCCCGGCATCGCCTGGCTCGCCTTCCTTCCCGTGCCGCTGATCCTGTGGGGTTCGTTCCGCTTCCAACATCGCATCGAGCCCCGCTACACCGCGGTGCGGGAGCAGGCCGCGGCCGTCAACAGTCAGCTCGCCAACAACCTGGGCGGCATCGCCACCATCAAGGCCTTCACCGCCGAGGAGCGGGAGGTGGGACGGATCGCGCTCGAGAGCGACCGCTACCGGGTCGCCAACCGTGGCGCCATTGCCCTCAGCTCGGCGTTCTCCCCCCTCATCCGGGTGGTCGTGCTCGTCGGGTTCGTCGCCACCTTGCTGATGGGCGGCCTCCTCACCCTCGACGGAGGTCTCTCGGTCGGGTTCTACAGCGTGATGGTGTTCCTCACCCAGCGGTTGCTGTGGCCGCTGACCCGCCTCGGGGAGACCTTCGACCTCTACCAGCGGGCTATGGCGTCCACCCGGCGAGTGCTCGACGTGCTCGACACCGAAGCCTCCATCACGCCGGGTACCGTGCCCCTCGGCCAGGTGGAGGGAAGGGTGGACTTCGACGGTGTCGGGTTCGCCTATGTGGCAGGGACACCGGTGCTGCACGACGTCACCTTCTCGATGCCGGAGCGAGAGACGATCGCCTTCGTCGGCCCCACCGGATCCGGCAAGACGACGTTGGTCAAGCTGCTGCTTCGCTTCTACGACGTGGAGCGTGGATCGATCCGCCTCGACGGCCACGACATCCGCACCTTGCGCCTGCGCGACCTGCGGGAGGCGATCGCCCTGGTGAGCCAGGACGTCTTCCTCTTCCACGGCACGGTGCGGGAGAACATCGCCTACGGGCGGCCCGACGCCTCCGAGGAGGACATCCGGCAGGCCGCCGAGATCGCCGAGGCCCACGAGTTCATCACCGACCTCCCTGCCGGCTACGACACCATCGTCGGCGAGAGGGGCCAGAAGCTCTCCGGCGGGCAGCGGCAGCGCATCTCGATTGCCCGGGCGGTGCTGACCGACTCCCGCATCCTGGTGCTCGATGAGGCCACCTCGGCGGTGGACAACGAGACCGAGGCCGCCATCCAGCGCTCTCTCGCCCGCATCGCCCACGACCGCACCACCCTGGTGATCGCCCACCGGCTCTCCACCATCCGGCACGCCGACCGCATCTACGTGCTCGACGGCGGTCGGATCTGCGAGGTCGGCACCCATGAGGAACTCGTCGCCCGCAACGGGCTCTACCGCTCCCTGTGGGACGTCCAGACCGGCGAGGTCGTCGCCTAGCGCCAAGGCGATCTTTCGCGACCCTACCCCAAGACTCTTGCAGTCACTTGCGGTTACTTGATATCAAGTTGCCATGAGATCCACCCAGTCCTCGACGGCGCCCGGGAGCCTCCTTGATGTCCGTCCTCCCATCATGGATTCCGCGCCATTCCCGGGCGCCGTCGGGCCCAGCCCTCCGGTCCGGCCCACCGCGGTGCCTCGTCCCTTGGTCCGTCCCGGAGTGTGGGACACCGGGGAGGGCGGCCTGGCGATGGACCATCCCTACATCCGCCGTTTCTGGACCGCCGCCATCGGCGCGGGGGCGGTCGCCGACCTGCTCCGACTCGCCACCGCCGCACGCCGCGACCGTCCCCTGCGCCGCCCCCACTCACTCCCTGCCCTGATCCGGGCCGGACTGGTCCGCGTCGCCGCCGGCCGGATCCAGGTCCGGGTCCGGATCCCGCAGCTCCCGCCGGATCTGGTGCGCCGCCTCCCGCCCCCTCTGCGGCGCGAGCACGATCTGGCGGTCGCCGGCGAACGGGAGGGGTGTCGCGCCTGATAGCGTTGGCGAATGGAGTTCACCACCGAAGCGGCTGCCGCCGCCCTCGCCGACCGCACCCGCATCCTGGTCTTCACCGGAGCGGGGATCTCCACCGAGTCGGGAATCCCCGACTTCCGCAGCCCCGGAGGATTGTGGACCCGGCTCAACCCCGACGACTTCACGCTGAGCCGCTACCTGAGCGACCCGGAGGTGCGGGCCAAGTCGTGGGGAGCCCGCTTCCCCCGCCTCTACGGCGGCAGCATCCCCAATCCGGCCCACCACGCCGTCGTCGCCCTGTGGAAGGCGGGCCGCATGGTGGGCTGCGTCACCCAGAACATCGACGGTCTCCACCAGGAGGCCGGGCTGCCGCTGGATGCCGTCGCCGAGCTGCACGGCAACGCCGACGGCATCGCCTGCGTCTCATGCGGCGCCGCCGCCGACGCTTCCGAGGTGGAAGCCCGCTTCCAGGGCGGCGACCGGGACCCCCGCTGCACCCGGTGCGGCGGCATCCTCAAGTCCACCATCGTCTTCTTCGAGGAGATGATGCCGGGACCGCCGATGGAGCAGGCCCGCACCTGGATCGGGGAGGCCGACGCCGTGCTCGCCGTCGGCTCCAGCCTCTCGGTGTTCCCCGCCGCTTACATCCCCCTCGAGGTGGCGGGTCGGGGCTACCCCATGGTCATCGTCAACAAGGGGCCCACCGAGTTCGACAACCGTGCCACGGTGCGGGTTCGGGGCATGGCGGGCACCATCCTGCCCGAACTGGTGGACGCCCTCACCTCCTGAGCACCTCTGTCCCGGCAGCCACCCCGGCCCACTAGCGTCCCCTCCATGGCACCCACCTACCACGAACTCGTCGCCCGGGCCAAGGCCCAGATCCATGAGATCAGCGGCGCCGAACTGCAACCCTGCCTCGACGAGGTGTTGCTGGTCGACATCCGCGAGCCCCACGAGCACGCCCTCGGCACCCTTCCCGGGGCGGTGCTCGTCCCCCAGGGTGTGCTCGAATCGCACCTCCCGGTGATCGCCCCCGACCAGGACCGAGAGATCGTGCTCTTCTGCGAGGCGGGGTTCCGCTCGGCGCTGGCCGCGGCCGCGCTCCAGGAGGCCGGTTACACCCGTGTCTCGTCCCTCGCCGGTGGCATCCGCGCCTGGGCCGTTGCCGGCAGGCCGGTCGCTGCCGCGACGCGAGTCTCCGCTGCCGACCACCTGGCCCGCTACCACCGCCAGCTCGTGCTGCCGCAGGTGGGCGAGGAAGGGCAAAGGCGTCTCGCGGCATCACGCGTCGTCGTCGTCGGGGCGGGCGGACTCGGCTCTCCCGCCGCCCTCTACCTCGCCGCCGCCGGGGTCGGCACCATCGGCCTCGTCGACGGCGACACGGTCGAGCTCTCCAACCTGCAACGCCAGATCCTCCACAACTCCCACCGGTTGGGCCAACCCAAGGTCGAATCGGCCCGCCGCACCCTCGCCGACCTCAACCCGGAGGTGGCGGTGCAGACCCATCCGGTGCGTCTCATCGCCGCCAACGCCCTCGAGCTGCTCGATGGCTACGACGTGGTGGTCGACGGGACGGACAGCTTCCCCACCCGGTACCTCGTCAACGACGCCTCACTTCACTTGCGGACCCCGGTGGTGCATGGCTCGGTGTTCCGCTTCGAAGGCCACGCCACGACGTTCCTGCCCTACGCCGGGCCCTGCTACCGGTGCCTCTTCCCGGCACCGCCCCCGCCGGAGCTGGCCCTCCCCTGCGCCGAGGCCGGGGTGCTCGGGGCCGTCCCCGGCATCGTCGGATCGATTCAGGCCGCCGAGACGCTCAAGCTGCTGCTCGGGATCGGCGAGCCGTTGGTGGGACGGCTCCTCACCTACAACGTCCTCGACCAGTCACCGCTGCTGTTCCGCTTCGACCGGGATCCGGAGTGTCCGGCCTGTGGTGACGAGGGGCACCCGCCGGAGTTGGTCGACTACGACGAGATGTGCACACCTGCAGGTGGGGCCGGCTGAGGCCGGCGAGGATCACTCGCAGAGGGGATGCAGGCCCGGGACCCGACCGTAGTGCTCCATCGGCTCCCGCACCGGCGGCGCTACCCCATCCTCGACGGCGACGGGTTTCGCTTCTGGCCGTGTCGCCGCCGGAGGAGTTGCCGGCTCCGGCGCGGTCGCCGTCGCGGGCTGGTCGGCCGGTTCTGCTTCCGCGATCGGACCGGCGGGCGAGGCCGGATCCGGTTCGGGGGCAGGCGGCGTCGGGTCGGGCTCCGGCACGGGATCGGGCTCGGCCGGGGTGACCAGGCCGGCCGGACCCTTCATGAACACCACGGTCACCCACAGTTCGTCTGACCCCTCAGCCACCCCGACGCCGACGTAGTTGTAGTCGCCCAGGATGTTGCCTCGGTGGCCGGAGGAGCGCATGAAGGCGTTGTGGATGGCGTCGGTACTCGGACCCACCCCGACGTTCTCCCCCAGCCCGATCCAATTGGAGCACACCGAACTCAGGGCCGGGTTGTGGTAGAGGGAGTCGGCCGCCGCCATCTCCTGCGAATGGGCACGGGCGTCGTCCACCAGGTCCCAGTACACCTCGACCGGCGCCAGCCCTTCGGCGGCACGTGCTGCGTTGATCTTCGCCACCAGAGAACCCTCGGCCGAGGCGTGGGCCGCCGGCACAGCGAGGCCGGCGACCAGGACCGTGAGCATTGCCAGGAGAGCGAGTGTCCGCCGAAGCGGTACCATCTGGAAGACCCCTTACGGAGAGTAGTGATTGCTGCTACTTTCCGTATCGTCACGAGGTCCTCAAACTTGAGCCTTCAGAGTGGTTGAATGGCCACTTAGCGTGGTCTAGAGTGATTCAGCCGACGAGCTGCTCGGCAAGTGCCACCAGGGTCCGCACGCCGAACCCGGTGCCTCCCTCGGAGGTGTAGTCCGCCGCGGCGTCGGCCCGGGCAGGACCCGCAATGTCGAGATGCACCCATGGGATGTCACCGACGAACTCTGCCAGCAGCAGGGCGGCCGTGATCGCCCCCCCGTAGGAACCACCGATGTTCTTCATGTCGGCAACGGTCGAATCGATCTCCTTGCGGTACTCGGGCTCGAGCGGCAACCGCCACACCTTCTCCCCCGCCTCCCGGGCAGCCGCCTCCACCGTGGCGGCAGCGTCGTCGTCGTTGGCGAGCAAGCCGCCCACCTTGGAGCCGAGCCCGACCCGGCATGCCCCGGTGAGGGTGGCGATGTCGACGATCAGGTCGGGATCGTCCTCGGCGGCCAGGGAGAGACCGTCGGCCAGCACCAAGCGCCCTTCGGCGTCCGTGTTGAGCACCTCGATCGTCTTCCCGTTGCGAATCCGGAGCACGTCGCCGGGGCGTTGGGCGCTACCCCCCGTCATGTTCTCGGTGAGCGGTGCCACCGCGGTGACGTCGACCGCCAACCCGAGCTGGGCGATCGCCTGCATGGCGCCCACCACTGCGGCGGCCCCGGACATGTCCGTCTTCATGGTCTCCATGCCCTTGGCGGTCTTGATCGAGAGCCCGCCGCTGTCGAAGACAATACCCTTGCCGACCAGCGCCAGGGACGAGGTGGCTCCCTCCGGTCGGTGGCGCATCACCACCATCCGGGGCGGGTTGTCTGCTCCGGCGGCAACCCCGAGCAGGCCGCCGAACCTCTCCGCCGCGCACTCCGTCTCGTCGTAGACGGACACCGAGAACCCCGCCTCCTTCCCGATCTCGACGATGCGCGCCGCCAAGGTCGCCGGGGGCTTGGCCCCGGCCGGTTCGTTGATGAGGTCGCGGGCAAGCGCGACCGCCCCTGCCACAACCCGGCCGTGCTCGATGCGCTCCCCGGCCCCTTCCCCGGCCCCGACGAGCACCAGCTGCTCGGTGCGGACCGGCGGAGGGTCGGAACGGTACTTGTCGAAGTGGTACTGGCCGAGCAGGAACCCGACCGTCACCAGCTCGGCGGCATCGTCGATCCCGATCTGATGCAACGTCGTCGCCACGATGCGGTGGCGGGTCAAGGCGCGCCCGGCAGTGCCGGCCACCCGCCGCACCGTCTCGGCGTCCACCTCGGCCCCGACCCCGGCGAACACCACCTGGTCGTAGTCGATGCGCTCTCCGCCGGGAACCGAGGCCAGCTGCCCCGGCTTCCCCGTGAAATCGGCGCGATCCAGGTAGCCCTCGAGCCAGCCCCCGAGCAAGCCCGCGGCCCAGTCTGCCCCCGGTCCCCACACCCGGTCCTCGAACACCGGCACCACCAGCGCGTCGCCCGCGGCGTCCTCGACCCTGCCTCCCGGGATGACCTCGATCACTGCTCCTCCTCGTCACGGCTCGGGGTCCACGTCTGCTCGATCGTCCGCACCAGCACGTACAGGTAGTCGGCCAGCCGGTTCAGGTAGGGCACCACCAGCGAATCCCGGTGCCCCTCGGCCGTGAGGTGCGCCACGGCACGGCGCTCCGCCCGCCGCACCACGGTGCGGGCAACGTCGAGGGCTGCCGCCAGCCGGGAATCTCCCGGCACGACGAAACCGGTCGGCATGCCCCGGATCGCCACCGTTCGGTCGATCGCATCTTCGAGCGCTTCGACCATGGCGGCATCGACGCGACTCACCCCCGGCTCCAGGGCGGAGACCTCGGTGGGTGACGTCGCCAGCTCCGCCGCCACCACGAATAGCTCCCGCTGGATACGGAGGATATCGTCGCCGATCGGGTCGGAGGCGGCGACCTCGGCCCGGGCGACGCCGAGGAACGAGACGGCCTCGTCGACCGCACCGTACGCCTCGGGCCCGCTGGCATGTTTCGATACGCGGCCGCCCCGGTACAGGCCGGTCGACCCGTCGTCGCCTCGCCGTGTGTAGATCTTCACCCGGCCAGCCTAGAGAACGCCCGGAACGATGCCGGCACCCGGGTGGGGCGAGTCGCCGATGTCATCCATAGGCCAGCATGCGGCCCACCACCGTCACCCCGAACGCGGTGAGCACCGCGAGATAGCTGAGGCCGGTGGCCGCCATCACCCCGGAGTAGCGGGGTTCGCGCAGCGACAGGGACACCCCGATGATGAGCAGGGCGGTGGTCGCCACCAGCGCCACCAAGGCCCACACGGTGGCGGTCTCGGCCGATCCCAACGCTCCCGCCGCCACCAGCACCGCGCTCTCCGCCACCAGCCCGGCCCCCCCGATCAGGGCGAGCACCTGGAGGGCCCATCGAGGAAGGCGGGGATCGACCAGATACCAGTGACCGAGCACCATCTCCACGGTGACCCCTCCCAGCAGGGTCGTTCCCGTCGCCACCGGGAGCAGCGGCGAGTCGGCAGTCGCCACCGCCAACAACACCAGGGATGCGGCGGCGAAACACCCCGCCGCCAACCGGGGACGGCGGGCGAACACCCCGGCGCCGGCGACCAGCACCAGCGCCACCATGACCCGGCGATCGTCGGCGGCAGCCGCCAGCCCACCTCCGAACAGGAGGACCACGATCACCATCAGCCAGCCGAACCCGGGTCCCACGATCCGCAACCAGACGACCAGGGCCGCCAGGGCCGCCATCCCGGCGGTCCACATCGCCAGCACCAGCGCCGGCGTCAGCTGGAGCCCCGAGATCGCGCCCGGCACCTCGTTCACCGATCGGACCGGGTCACGCCAGCCACTGTTCCAGGCGCGCCGCCACCTGCGGGGGCGTGAACCCGAACTTCTCGGCGAGAACCCCCGCCGGCGCCGACGCCCCGAAGTGATCGATGCCGAGCCGGAGGCCGTCGGAACCGGTGATCTCGGCCCAGCCGAAGGTCACTCCCGCCTCCAAGGACGCGATCGGAAGGCCGTCGCCGAGCACCTCACGGCGGTAGGCACCGTCCTGGGCGAAGAATGCCTCCCAGCAGGGAAGCGACACGACGCGCAGCGAGCGGCCGGAGGTGGCGAGCAGTTCGGCCGCCTCGAGCGCCACCCACAGCTCCGAGCCGGTGGCAACGAGCACCGCCTCGTCTCCGGGCCGGGCGACGTAGCCGCCGCGGGCTACCGGGGCGCGTTCGGCGGGTCCGAGCGGGATCCCCTGCCGGGTCAGGATCAGGGCGGTGGGACCCTCGGTGCGGTTGAGCGCCACCTCCCAGGCGCCGGCGGTCTCCGCCGCATTCCCGGGACGGATCACCCACAGCCCGGGAATGGCGCGCAGGGCGGCGACGTGCTCCACCGGCTGGTGAGTGGGGCCGTCCTCACCGAGGAACACCGAGTCGTGGGTCCACACCCACACGCTGGGCGCCTCCATGAG
>CAYUDA010000039.1:0-10981 GCA_964443425.1 uncultured Acidimicrobiaceae bacterium | reverse complement strand
ACCACGGTGGCGTCGACCGGAGAACCGCCGGTGATCCACCTCGCCGGCTCCACCACCGTCTACTCCCAGGACGGCCAGGTGCGGGTGAGCGGGTGGTTGGATCGGCCCGCCGAAGTGACGGTCGGGGATACCCCTGCCGATGTGATCGACGGCCAGTATGCCGACGTGATCGATGGCGGGATCTCGACCTTCGAGACCGTGCTCGACCTCCCACCAGGCTCACACGCGATTACCGTCGCGGCAACCGACGCTCGAGGCCTCGAGAACGAGATCGTCTTGAGCGTGGTGGTCGACCCTGCACTCGAAATGCAGCTTGCCATGATCGAAGACGTCGATCTGGTGGCGAGAACCGTGGTGGCCGACGACATCGAGTTTCTCATCGGCGACGAAGCGACGATCGCAGCCCGAGAGGACGGTGTCATCGAAGAGGATGAAGAGACCCCCGGCGGCTTCTACCTGCGGAACCGCAATCCGGAGCCGCGCACGCTGACCCTGGGAGACCCTGGGGTGGTTACCCTCCAGGCGTGTTTCCTCGACAACGGTCCCTGCACTGTTGAACAAGCCGTGGATATCGTTACCTGGGTCCAGCTGCTCTCGAACCCCGACATGGCGGAGGAGCAGTTCGGTTGGTCCTGGTACGGCGCCGCGTTTTCGCCCTACTGGCTCACCCTCCAAGACGGCATCGTCGTCCAGATCAGCGAGCAGTACCTGCCGTAGAACCGGTCCGGCAGGGGGCCATGAGAATCCACCAGGCCTGCGACGAGATCCATTCCGCGAAGTACATCCACATGAGGCATCGACTTGAACAGCGAGCCAGTCGGGGTGTGAACACCGGCCAGGCGACCAGCACGGCAGTCATCGTCTTTGTGCTCGTCGCTCTTGCGGCAGCGGGATTGGCACTGCACTCGATATCGAAGGAAACGGACATCCTCCCAAGCGTCACGCTCCCCGACCCGACTCGCGAGCCGGCCGCCGCTGTCGTGATCGGCCGTCATCAATCCGGCGGCTTCTCACTCCTCGGGCTCGATTTCGGCAAGGTGACCCGCACCGTCAGCGTCGAGTTCTCCGCCCCGGCCGGCTGCTTCGATCGTGTTGCCGCCGGCGACCCATGGCCCGCGCCATTCGAAGAGTGCGCCGGCCCGGTCCCGGTCGCCGGCATCGTCTCGGGCGGAGGCATCGCCGCCACCGGACAGTCGATCGTCGAGGTCGACTTCGACGTCAGCGAGGACTGCTACCGGTCGATCCGCCGCGGGGACTACTGGCCGCCGGCCACGAACGCCTGTGACCATTCGACCGGATGAGCCGCGGATCGGAGTCAAGGAGATTCGGCCCGGCCCCGGCCGGGGGTCGTCTCGCCGGGGGCATCAATCCCCTTCCACGGAAACGAGCGACGGCCTGTCCTCATCCGCCGTCGGCCCCTCTCGAGGCTGTGGCGCCGTTCCGGTGCCGCTGAACCCCGCCCGCTCGGGCGGAATCCACTCCGAAGACCGGCCGCGGATGACCTGAAAGAGCCCCTGGAGGCGAAACCACGCATGAACTTGCCGGAACCCGACGTTCTCGAGCAGGGCGGCAGCGACGGCGATACCAAGGTCGCTCCACCGCCGGTACCGGCGATATGAGTACACCTCGATCGTGAGCGCGGCAACGGTGAGCACGAACGAGTAGCCGACGGCAACCAGCAGGAACAACAAGGCGAACCGCACGTCGAGCACGCCGACCCAGAAGCCGAGCGCCACCGCCACGACTCCCCCCACTTCGAAGATCGGGGAGAGGAGCTCGAAGACGACGAAGTACGGGAGCACGAGCAGCCCCATCCGCCCGTAGCGTGGGTTCCCGATGACAGCCCGATGGCTCCACAAGGTCTCCGCCATTCCACGTGACCAACGTTGGCGCTGGCCCCGCAGGCTCCCCCACTTCGACGGGACCTCGGTCCAGCAGACAGGTTCGGGGACGAAGACGATCCGGTAGGTTCGCCGAGCGCGTCGAAAATGGTGGTGGATCCGAGTGATGAGTTCGGCATCCTCCCCGGAGCAGGTCGAGTCGTAGCCGCCGACCTCGATCAGCACGTCTCGACGGAAGAGTCCGAACGCCCCGGAGACGATGAGGACCGCGCCGAGACGCGACCAGCCGGCACGACCCATCAGGAAGGCGCGCAGATACTCGACCACCTGGATGCGAGCGAGCCAGCCGCCCGGCATGCGGGGATCGACGAGGTCGCCGTGCTCGACGACCGAGCCATTGGCGACGCGGATGCATCCACCGGTGGCTACGACTGCGTCGGGGTCTGCGATGAACGGTCTGACGACGTGAAGGAGCGAGTTCCTGTCGAGGATCGAGTCTGCATCGGTGACGCACACCAGAGAAGACTGCGCCGCGTTGATGCCGGCGTTCGCCGCGTCGGCCTTCCGACCAGCGCTCACCTTGCGAATCACCGTGATCGGTTCCCGACCCTGCGGAACGTGCACCGAACGAAGCGCCCCGAGCGTCGGTGTGGCATCGGGGATCACCCTGGGCACCTCCACCAGATGGAACTCGTCCTCGAGCAACCGGAACGTCCCATCCGTGGATCCGTCATCCACGACGATGATCTCGAAGTTGGGGTATCGAAGGTTGAGCAGACTTCGGACAGACTCGATGATGACCGCCTCCTCGTTGAACGCGGGGACGATCACCGAGATCGAGGGGGCCAGTGGATCGGCGAAGAGGTCGCGATCGCCGCCGCGTTGGAGCTCGCGGAAGTCGCGGCGCGCCTCGAGGGCAGCCAGCACGATCAAGACGAGATACGACGTGTTGAGCAGGAGGAAGTAGGCGAGCACGGAGACGTTGAACCAGATGAGCGCCTCACGCAGGGCGGCGATCATGGTGAGCGGCTGCCGGACCGGACGGCGAGCACCGGCCACGACCCGATGGACGCAGCCCGGGGGAACGAGCCGCCGCCATGACGCCCCCGCAGGCGGGCACCGGCGAGCGCCTCCCGTCCGTGGTCGGCACCGCTCCCGAGGCGTGCAACGAGTTCTTCCAAGCGTCGACGGCCCTCTGCGCTGATCTGCGCAAGCGCCTGGGCGGCGTTGTGAGCAATCGAAAAGTCGGTATCGCCGAGGAGACCGGCCAGAGCGTCGACGGTCTCGCTCGCTCCGATCCGGCCAAGGGCCTCGGCGGCCATCGCCCGTAGCTCGGGAGGCTCAGACACGGGAAGACAGGCAACCAGTCCGGGGACGGCACGCGGTGCTCCGATGCGCCCCAGAGCGCGGGCCGCGGCGACGCGAACGTCCAGTGCGCCGTCGTGCAACGCCCCGAGGAGGTCCGGTATCGCCGGCAATGCGTTGAGCAGCCCGAGCAGATCGACGGAGAACATCCTGGTGCGCTGGTCCGGGCTCCGCAGGGCCGCCTTGAGACCTTCGATGGCGGACTGGCCGATGGCGAAGAGAGCAGCCTTGGCGACTCCCCAGGGAACTCGTCCCTGCTCCGCCGCCGATACGAGGGTGGTGACGGCGCCTTTGTCTCGGAGTTCCCCGAGCGCCCGCGTGGCGACGATTCGGACCTCGCCGTCGCGGTCCTCGAGGAGCAGTCGCTGGAGTTCGGGCAGTGACTCCTTGTCGGCGACGGCGGCGAAGATCAGCGCGGCGCCGGCGCGTTTGGTGGAACGCCAGCGTCGCGCCGACCGACGAGCTCGCACCATCGTCCTACGAGACCGGAGCAAGCGAGCGAGCTTTGCCCTGGCTTCACCCTTGAGCTTCCTGAGTTCGTCGACCGCCATTCGCTCGAGGGTCTCGCCGCGGGCTCCCTGCTGGCGAGCGAGGCCCACATCGAGTTCGTCGTCGATGATCATCCTCACCAACAGCGGCCGGAGTTCTTGCTCGAGTGCCGCACGCCGGCGATCCCGGAAGTTGCTCACCACGATGCGTGCGGCCGCGAGAAGAAGCAAGGTCGCGCTGAGTGTGACGACAGCGACCCCGGCAAATGCGAGCAGGCGGAGCCACGTGGTACCCATCGCGAGTTAGCGGGACTTCGTCCGGAGCAGCTCGCGAACGCCGCTCATGCCCGACGGGCGGGTGCACGACCGGTGGTGGGCGCCGCGGAGGGTGCCACGGAGCCACGTGGGCCCCGGCGCGCTCATCGCGTGGCTCTCGCGAGCATCGCCTTGACCCGACTGGCGAGCTCGATTGGGCTGAACGGCTTGACGATGTAATCGTCGGCCCCCAACGCGAAGCCGCGCTCCAGGTCGGACTCCTGCGCCTTCGCCGTCAGGAGCGCCACACACAACTGGGCGTCGCCGTTGTCGGCCCTCCGTATGTGCTCGAGCACCTCGAGCCCGGACATCCCCGGCATCATGATGTCGAGGAGGACGAGGTCGGGGTGCTGTTCGGCGATGAGCTGCAACGCGGCTTCGCCGTCACCGGCGACGGACACCACATAGCTCTCGTGCCGGAGCTTGTAGGCGACCAAATCCCGGATGTCGGGATCGTCGTCCACGATGAGGACGTGGTCGGTCATTTCGTTTCCTCCTCACGGTGGTCTGCGAACTCCTCCAAGACACTGTGGACATCGGCGCCGCGGAACGGCTTGATCATGTACCCCTCGATGACCGGGTGCGGAAACACCTCGTCGAGGATCGACACGATCACGACCGGGGTGTCGGCGAATGCCTTTTCACTGCGGAGCCGTGCCAGCACCTCCCAGCCGGTCATCTCGGGGAGCAGCAGATCGAGCAGCACGAGGCACGGCGTTTCCCGGCGCGCCATCTGGAGACCCTCTTCGCCGTTCGCTGCTTCGAGCGTCCTGTAGCCATCCTTCCGTACCCTCTCCACGAGCAGGCGGCGCACGTCGGTGTCGTCCTCGATGACGAGGACCGGTCGGTTGGCTTTCACGTCTTCACCTCTTCCTTCGGTGATGCTTCGGTGGCGGTCTGCGCAAGCGGGAGCCTGACCGTGAACGTGGCCCCGTGTCCCGCGGTCGAGACCGCATCAACGGTACCGCCGTGGGCGTCGACGATCTGTTTGAGGATGAACAGGCCCAGCCCGGTGCCCTGCGTCTGCTCCTGATGGGAGTTGCTCGAGCGGAAGAAGCGAGTGAAGAGCAGGTGCTGCTCGGCCTCGGGGATCCCGATCCCATCGTCGCTGACCGAGAGGACCACCTGATCGAACTCGCGCCGCGCCACGATCGCGATATGGCCGTCGGCGGACGTGAATTTCACCGCGTTCGACACGAGGTTGGTGATGGCTCGCTCGAGCTGTTCCGAATCGGCGTCGAGTTCGATGCCGGGCTCCACGGTCAGGATGCATTCGCGCTGGCTCGAAACCAGGAGGGGCCTGATCGTATCGATCACCCGGTCGAGGATCGGCGTGAGCGGTACGGGGGCGAACTCGCTGTACTGCCGCCCGCTTTCGATACGCGACAGCGTGAGGAGATCCTCGACGAGACTGAGCAGGCGATGACCGTTCCGGTCGACGATTTCGAGCATCCTCCGCTGCTCGGAGGTGAGCGCTCCGGGAAGCTCTTCCCCGAGGAGCTCGACGTAGCCGAGCACGCTGGTCAATGGGCTGCGGAGCTCATGCGAGACCTTCGAGATGAAGTCGCCTCGGATCAGTTTGAGCTCGTCCGCACGTTCGAGGAGCTCGCCTTGGAGCTCGAAGGCGCGGGAGTTGACGATGCCGACACCGAACTCCCGTCCGATCAACTCGAGCGCGGAGACCTCGAGAACGGGCCAGTCGCGCCGGGCGGTATTGGCGAGGACCACGCTCCCAAGCCGCTCACCACTGGCGGTGACGGCGCACGCCAGCAGCGAGTGGACTCCTACCGCCACGAGCGTTTCACGCTGGTGGACCGTCAGTGTTCGATCGCGGGTTACGTCGCCGATGACGAGAGGTACCGAAGTGCCGACCAGCAGTCCCAGGAGGCGCTGCGGAGGGATCGGGGGAACGCCGGGGGCAGACCAGGCGCTGACGACGCGGGCTGTGCCTTCGGTGGCGTCGATCTGGGCGAGGGCACGGTCGGCAATGAAGCCCGCCCCCAGGCGCTCGACAGCCCGCGGCAGTGATTCATCGACGTCGAGAGAGGAGTGGATGACCTGGGTCACGGCTCGCGTGATCTCCAGGATGCGAACCCGGCGAGTTCCTTGACTCGACGTGCCCTGCTCCGTCGCCAGGTTGCGCTGTGCCCTGCTTCGCCCTGCCTCGGCGCGCTTGATGCTGCCGCCGGCGATGACGACGGTGGCGATGACCACCGCGCCCATGATCAGGACCAAGAGAGCCACGCCGACCGTCGGATGGAGGATGCCGGTCGCATCGACTGCGATGAGCAAACCAGAGATGGCCATGATCACGATGGCGCTCATCGGAACGAGCCGATGAGCAAGGCAGCTCCCGGGAGACTGCCGCGGAAGAATCGCGCTGGAGGTCCGTGGGCGGTCCGGGCGGCGCCGAGGCTGAGCAGGACCTGGCAGGTCGTGATCGATGACATGGGGGGTCCACGCGGCGCCGGCACGGCACCAACTCCGTAGGCCACACCGAGGATGGGCCGTCCGACCTCGGCGTGTGAGGGCGGCGCGGCGTGCGCTCCGTGGTCACCAAACGTGGAACCCTGGCGGAGTTCAGATCTCGTAGTCGCTCGATCCATTGCTGTCTGGTCACCGTCGGCTGGCCAATGCCGCGACTTGAGGCAAAGTATGCCAAGCTACCGAACCACCAGTCTGGTTCTGGCGTGCCGAGAATCGGAGGTGCCGCTCCGATGACGTCCTACGGAGAGACGAACCTGCGGAAGGGATGCCGGGTATCGAAGCGTGCCCTGCAGGTCGAACGAGACGTGAGGCGGACCAGCGAGTCGCCGGCGTAGGCTGTGAGGGTCCACCTGACGATCCGCGAGAGGGGGATCCGACGTGACGCGTGCAGTGGGGATGCTGTGTGCTGCGATGCTGCTGCTCGCCGCCTGCGGCGGTGGGACTCCTTCGGATACGTCGGCGGCAACCCCCGCTGCGACGACGACGTCCGCCACCGCGACGGCCGAACCGGGCATCGTGCCTGTGGAGGTGCCTCCTTGCGACCTGGTGAGCGTCGACGAGGTGGCTGCAGCCGCGGGCCTCACCGTTGCCGAATCCCGGGACGAGCCGCCGATTTCGTGTGTGTTCGATTTCGGCGAGGAGGCCGGGGTCGCGATCTTCATCAACGTCGACGACGGTGAGGGGCGCTTCGGCGCCCCGGCGACGCTGTTCGACGGCTACATGGCAGAGGAAGACGCCGAGATCATCCCCGATCTGGGCGGTGCCGCGGTCTACGTCCAGGGATTCCGCGGGCTTGCCGTCGATGCCGGCGCCGGCCGGTACATCGCGCTCGGAGTGAACGGAGGGTATGGGGAACTCGCCGAGCCGCGGGACGTGCTGGTCGAGTTGGCGACTGCTGCCCTCGGGCGTCTCTGAGTATCTCGTCGGGAGGGGCGGAGGCGGCCCTGGGGGCGGTTCTGGTGACCAGTCCTCGGCCGGCGGTTTTGAGGACGTCGGAGCGCCAATGGGTGGGCGGTCAGGACCGCTCCACCAGCGGATACGCCGGGACAGACCTGCTGCGGCCGAGCGCTGTCGGCGCCAAGAGCGGACCTGAAGATCGGTACGCTTGGGGCTACCTGTGGTACCATGAGGTGATTACTGGGGCGTGTTCCATGACACAATCCACCAGTCGACCAACGAAGTCCGATTCTGTCGTCGACCTCACCGGCGAAGAGTCTTTGCTGCGGGTGATCTCGGCTGATGAGGGGATTCGTCGCCCGCTCGAGCATCTCCTGGATGGGTTCTGCACGTTCACCGCTCGCCGGAATGACGCCGGCGAAATCGTCGATTTCCGGATGGACTATGCGAACGACGCGGCGCGTGCCGCCACCGGCGACACTCCGCAATCCGAAGTAGACGAGGATCTCGGCGAATCTACTGCGGAGCATTTCAAGCGGGAGCTCTTCGACGACTTCTGCCACGTCGTGGAGACGGGCGAGCCGTTGAGCACGCAATCCCTGGTATACCAGGATACCGAGGGGGGCGGGAAGCAACTCGTTCACGCCTATGAGGCGCGTGCCGTCAGAATCGGTGATGGCTTGGCGGTTGGGTGGCGGGATGTGACCGGACACGTCGTCACGGAGGCGGAGCTGGAACGGCGCAACCGCGAGCTGACTCTCATGGGCGAGATGGTCGACTACCTCCAGGCCGTGGAGTCGCCGGAGGAAGTGTTCGACGTCGCTGCGAGCTTTGGCTCGCAGCTGTTCGGGAACTTGTCCGGTGGCCTCTTCTTGCAGAATGAGTCCGGAAGCGTCATGGAAGCGATGACCTCTTGGGGCGACTCGACGTGGGGTGACCAGGTGTTCGCACCCGAGAGTTGCTGGGCATTGCGCCGTGGGCGGCGGCACGGAAGCCTGGCGGGGACCGCGGCCCCGCACTGCACCCATGCGGCGGATGATGTGAAGGCGCTCCTGTGTATCCCGCTCATCGTTCAGGGGAGGGCCGCCGGCCTTCTCGTGCTCGCCGCCTCCGCGACCGCGAGCCTCTCCACGACGCCGCCTTCGAGTTCGGCGAGCGAGGCGCTGGCGGTCTCCGTGTGCGAGCACCTCGGGTTGGCGCTGACGAACATGCGGCTTCGTGGGTCGCTTCGGGATCAGTCGATCAAGGACGCGTTGACGGGGCTGTTCAACCGTCGATACCTGGAGGAGACGCTCGAGCGCGAGATCAGCCGCTCGGTCCGCAGCGGCAACTCCATCGGCTTGATGATGCTGGACATCGACCACTTCAAAGAGTTCAACGATGCGTTCGGCCACTCCGGGGGCGACACACTGATGCGCGAGCTCGGTGAGCTGCTCCATGCCACCATTCGAGTCGAGGACGTAGCGTGCCGCTACGGCGGAGACGAGTTCGTTGTCATGCTCCCCGAGACTTCGCTCGACGTGACAGTCCTCCGAGCAGAGGGGATCCGCCGGGGCGTGAGCCAGCTCAACATCATGCAGGAAGGCTCGGTCTTCGAGCCGGTCACCCTCACGGTCGGGGTTGCCGTGTATCCGGACCACGGCGCCGACATGGCGGAACTGGTTCGTGCCGCCGACGAGGCGATGTACCACGCCAAGCGAGAAGGCGGCGACAGGGTGCAGGTCGCCCAGACGCCCAGCGAGCGGGACTCCCAGTAGCCGCAACGTGAAGCAGGACCTTGTGACCTGACACGGTCGGATCCGCCTGCCGGCGGGTGTGAGGGGGTAGGGAGACCGACCGATCCGCTCTGCAATCGCGAAGCTCCGGTTCGTCCTCGCCTGGGAGGCGGTGTCGCTCGCCCGGTCGCACCTGAGTTTCCGATCGTTGCCTTCCTGGCGCGCCGCAGCAGCCTCCAGCGGAGAGTCGGTGCTGCAACCCCGTTCGACGGGGATGACGGAAGGGCAGCGACCGTGACACCCAACACCGCGACAGATCACCGAACCAGCAACGACGTCGAGCACGCTCTGTAAAACACCACCACAAGCATCCCGACCGTTCGCGATACTCGGGACACGAAGGACACCCACAACGAGCAGCGAGTGATGAAGGCCATGGTCCACGAGAGGTTCGGGGCGCCCGTCGAGGTGCTGAAGCTGCAGGAGATCGAACAGCCGGTCCCGGGCGACGGCGAGGTACTGGTGAAAGTCGCGGCCGCGGCCGTCGCCAAGGGTGACTGGCTCATCACCGCGGGACTGCCCTACATCGCCCGTCCCTCCTTTGGGATCCGTACCCCCAAGCAGCGCGTCGCCGGCCTCGAGCTGGCCGGGCGTATCGAGGCGCTCGGGCCCAACGCCACCCGGTTCCAGGTTGGCGACGAGGTGTTCGGCTGGGGCAAGGGCGCCTTCGCCGAGTACGCCGTCATTCCGGAGGACCAACTTGCTCCCAAGCCCGCCAACGTCAGCTTCGAGCAGGCCGCGGCTTTGCCAAATTCGGGATTCGCCGCCCTCCAGGCACTGCGCGATCGGGGCGAGGTCGAGGCCGGCCAGCAGGTGCTGATCATCGGCGCCTCGGGGGGAGTCGGATCCCTCGCGGTGCAGATCGCCAAGGCGCTCGGCGCCGAGGTGACCGGGGTGGCCGGCACCCGCAACGTCGAGTTGGTCCGTTCCCTCGGCGCCGACCACGTCATCGACTACACCAAGGAGGCCATCGGCGACGGGGGACGCCGCTACGACGTCATCATCGACATCGCCGGCAACCGCGCCATCTCGGAGCTGCGGTCGGCGCTGCAGCCCAGGGGGACACTGGTGCTCGTCGGCGGCACCGGCGGCCGCGCCACGATGGGCTTCGGCCGCACCATCCGGGCGATGTTGCTGTCACCGTTCGTCAAGCAGCGGCTCCGCTCGATCCTGTCGAAGCCCAACCAGGACGACCTGGTCGCCCTCGGCGACATCGCCGCCGCCGGCAAGCTGTCTCCCCACATCGACGCCACCTACCCGCTCGGCGAGGTTCCGGCTGCCCTGGAGCGGTTCGAGAAGGGAACCGCCGGCGGCAAGACCGCCATCACCATCTGAGCCTGGAAGGCGCCTGTGGGAGCCCTCGCGATGGCGGGGGCTCCGGCGCGCTGGCGCTCACGTCGCCAGCACCAAGAGGCGGGTCGCCTCGATCGCCCATGCTTCCGTGGTCTCCAGGTCCCACCCGTACTGGTCCATCAACATGATCCACGTCTCGGGCTGGGCCAGGATCGCCATGGTGTCGGCGACGCGTTCGAGGTCGCGGTCGCGCAGCGGGGCGCCGATCGACTCCAGCCGCTCCGCGATCATCCGTAGCCCGGCCCGGTGGCGCCGGGTCCCCTCGGCGCGAACCGCGTGGAACTCGGCATGTGCCTTCTCTGTCCCCCACGCCACCCGGACGATGTCCCCGTTGGTCTCGAAGATGCGGCGGGTGATCCGGGCCGGGATGGCGGTGAGGACTGCGGGATCCTGCGCCAGGGGGATCTGGGCGGCGAGCTCGGGGATGCCGGCCGTCTCGTCGATGAGGTCGTTGAGTTGC
>CAYUDA010000038.1:0-11064 GCA_964443425.1 uncultured Acidimicrobiaceae bacterium | reverse complement strand
GCCTTCACCACCCTCCCCGGGCTCCCGCTCGCCGTGGCCACCGCCGACTGCGTGCCGGTGATCCTCGAAGGGCCCGGGGTGGCAGCGGTGGTCCACGCCGGGTGGCGCGGCGCCGCCGCCGGAGTGCTGGTGCGGGCGCGCCAAGTGATCGCCGCCGCCGGGCTCACCCTGGTGCGGGCCGCCGTCGGGCCTGCCATCGGGCCCTGCTGCTACGAGGTCGGCGACGAGGTCGCCGACCGGTTCCCCGGTTTCACCGCTCACACCACCTGGGGAACGCGCAGCGTCGACCTGCCCGGCTACCTGGCGGCGGAGATGGCCGACCTGGCCGTGTGGCGGTCGGATGCCTGCACCTTCACCACCGGTACCCTGCACTCATGGCGACGCGATCGGACCCCGCAACGGCAGGTGGCGGTGACGTGGTTGCCGAGCAGCTAGCCGCGGTGCGGCGCCGGGTGGCGGAGGCGGCGGCCCGGGCCGGTCGTGCCCCCGACGAGGTCACCCTCGTCGCGGTCTCGAAGGGGCATGGGGTCGAGGCGGTGCGTGCCGCCTACGAAGCCGGGCAGCGCCACTTCGGGGAGAACAGGGCTGCCGAGCTGGCCGCCAAGGCTCCCCTGCTCCCTGGCGACATCCGCTGGCATTACGTCGGGACCCTGCAACGGCGCAAAGTCCCGCTGGCCCGCGCCCACACCGCCCTGCTCCATTCGCTCGACCGTCCCTCCCTCGCCGCTGCCTGGAGCCGCGGCGACGGGCCGACCCCACCCGCCCTCATCCAGGTCAACGTCGCCGGTGAGTCCCAGAAGCACGGCGTGGCGCCCGGGGAGGTTCCCGCCCTGCTGGAGGCGGCGACCGCCGCCGGGATCACCTGCCGCGGGCTGATGCTCATTCCTCCCCTCCCCGAGCGCCCCGAGCAGAGCCGGCCCTGGTTCCGGGAGCTGGTGGCGCTGCGGGGCCGACTGCTCCCCACCCACCCGTTGCTCACCGAGCTCAGCATGGGGATGACCGACGACTTCGAGGTCGCCGTCGCCGAGGGTGCCACCCTCATACGCGTCGGAAGGGCTATCTTTGGGGCGAGGGACGCCGGGTGAGCGGACCGGACAGGCGAATCCGAGGGACATCGATGGCATCACTCTGGCAGAAGACTCTGTTCTATCTCGGGCTCGTCGACGACGAGCAGATCGAGGCTGCCGAGGAGGCGCCGCAGGATCTCCAGACCCAGGTCCGCACCGTGGAACCACCCGGCCGCCCCCGCGGGATGCTGGTGCAGCCCCCCGCCTCGCGTCCCGCTCCGAACCCGTCGTCCGAGGCACCACGGTCGCTACGGCCGACCTCGGTCGTGGCGGGGCGCCGTGTCGAGCCGCCGGCGGCGGCGCGACGCAAGGTCTCCGACAACATGGATCACGCCGAGGCCGGGGTGCTGATCCGGCCGGATACAGGCAGGGTGTCGTCTCCCGGCCAGGACGAGGCCGAGATCATCCCCGCCCGGACCCTCTCCGACGCCCAGACCCTGGCGGATCACATCCGGGCGGGCCGGGCCGTGGTCCTCGACCTGCGCGACACGGAGAGCGCCATGGTGCGCCGCCTCGTCGACTTCTCGAGCGGGCTCACCTATGCCCTCGGGGGGCGCATGGTCAAGATCGCCAAGGGCGTGATCCTCGTCACCCCGGCCGACGCCGTGATCCCGGTCTCCGAGCAACGCCGCCTCGCCGACCTCGGCCTCTACACCGCCGCGATCGGGGGCTGAGGATCGGCCGATGAGCAATCTTCTCTGCGCTGCGCTGTCGGTCGCCCTTTGGATCATCCTCATCTGGGTGGTGCTGAGCTGGATCGCCGCCTACGGCCGCCTCCCATGGGGTCACCCGGTGCGCCGCTTCTACGACGCCCTGAGCCGGATCGTGGATCCGGTGCTCGCTCCGATCCGAAGCATCCTCGGTCCGATCCGCATCGGGAACACCGCTCTCGACCTGTCGCCGATCGTGCTCATCCTCGTGATCGGGATCCTCCAGCAGATCGTCTGCTGAGGCCCGCGCCTGACCGATTCGGGGCTGGGACGGTTCCCCGGCCAGGCTCCCAGTACCCCGGATCCGGTAGTGTGGCGCGGTGGAACTCACAGCAGGCGACGCGCGCAACATCCGCTTCTCGGGCACGGAGACCTCCTACGACGGAACCGAAGTCGAAGACTTCCGTCGCGAGGTGGTGACCGCCCTCGAGGCGAGCGAACGCCGGGCCTCCGAAGCGGCGGCGCACGTTGCCCGTCTCGAGGCCATGCTGGAGGACCGTTCCGCCGCCGACAGCACGGCCGATGTCGACGCCGCCCGCCGCGCCCGAGACCAGGCCGTGCAGCTCACGAGCCGGATGATGGCCGAGGTGCTGGGCGGCAAGGTGCCCACCATCGAGGAGGGCATGGCGACCTGGCAGGACGCCGTCATCCTGAAGGCCATGGCCGAGGAAGAGCTGGCGGCGGCACGCGAGGAGGCTCGCAGGCTGCGCGAGACAGCCGCCGCCGAGGTGACGGCGCTCCGGGCAGCTACCCGCGCCGGCCTCGACGACGAGGTGCGCACCACGCTCGACAACGCCACTCACCGGGCCGCCACGATGACCGCCGCCGCAGAGGAGGAGGTGCGTCGCCTCGACCGCCGTCTCTCCCAGCTCCGCACCGCGCTGCGGGACGCCGAGAGCCGGATCCGTAGCCTGACCGGCGACGCCCTCACCGAGCTGCGCATGCTCGGTGACCTGCTCGCGCTCGAGACCGAGGCGCTCGACGAGATCGAATCGCTCAATCCCGCTCCAGGCCGGGTCATCGATCTGGCGGATCCGGATCCCGTTCCGACTCCCGCTCCCACCCCCGAACCCGCCGCCGCCGAGGAACCGCCCGGGGCCGCGGCCTCCGCCTTCGTGCGTCGCCTCCGGGAGAGGGACGAGACCGCGGGTCAGGGTTTCTACGAGCGGCGTCTCGCCGGGCTGCGAGAGCGGCTGGAACGCAACAACGTCGACCACGGGCACGAGGGCTGACCGTTCCCTCCCGGGAGGGCAGACCTGGACCTGTTCCGTTCTCAGGACGTCGCCGGCTCGAGGTGCACGGTGAGGGTGTGACCGTTGACGTCGACCGTGGTCCCGCCGGCGACCTCGCCCCGCTCGATCCCGATCGCGAGCACCTCGTCGGCGATGAGCCGCTGGTGGCGCTCGAAGGCGGTGGCGAGTTCGACGCTGTCGGACTGCCAGGTCAGGGTGATCCGATCGCTGACCGCCAGGTCGGCGTCGCGCCGCAGCCCCTGGAGACGGGCGACGATCTCGCGGGCGACCCCCTCGGCGGCGAGTTCCGGAGTCACCGTGACGTCGAGGGCCACCGAAATGGCGCCTTCGCTGGCCACCACCACGCCTTCCCGCGGCTCGCGCTGGACCACCACGTCGGCGAGGGTGATCTCTTCCCCGGCGACCTCGAGCGACGCTCCCGCCACCAGCCGGTTGACCGCGGCGTGGTCGAGGGCGGCGATGGCGGCGGCGACCGCTTTGGTGCGAGGTCCGAATCGGGGTCCGAGCACCTTGAAGTTGGCTTTGGCGGAGAGGCTCACCAGATGCTCCTCCTCCCGGTCGACCTCGACCGCCTTCACATTGAGCTCGTCGGCGATGAGGGCGACGTGGGACTCGACCGCGGCCACCGCGGCGTCGTCGCGGGTGACGACGGTGAGCCGGGGGAGGGGCTGGCGTACCTTGATCTCGTGACGTTTGCGGAGCCCGTGACCCAGGTTCACGATCTGGCGCACCGTCGCCATCGACGCTTCGAGTTGCGAGTCGATGATGGCGGCGTCGGGCTGCGGGTAGTCGGTGTGGTGCACGCTGGCGGGCTGGTCGCCACCACCGTCGACCACCAGCCGTTGGTAGAGGCCTTCGGTGATGAACGGCAGCACCGGTGCCGCCACCTTGGCGAAGGTGACCAGCACCTCGTAGAGGGTGGCGAACGCGGCCAGCTTGTCCGCCTCGGTGGTGGCGCCCCGCTTCGACCAGAAACGGCGGCGGCTGCGGCGGATGAACCAGTTGGTCAGGTCGTCGATGAAGCCGAGGATCGGCGAGATCACCGCGAAGAGGCGGTAGCCCTTCATCTCGACGTTGATCTGCCGGATCAGGCTTTGCAGCACCGACAGGATCCATCGGTCCAGCTCGCTGCGTTGCGCCGGGGCGGGGGCGGAGGCGAGGTCCTGACGGGTGATGCCGTCCGCCTCGGCATAGGTGGTGAAGAAGGAGTAGGCGTTCCAGAACGGGAGCAGCACGGTGCGCACCACCTCCCGCACCCCGTCCTCGGAGAAGCGCAGGTTGTCGCCGCGCACCACCGGCGAGTCGATCAGGTAGGCGCGGAGGGCGTCGGCCCCGTACTGCTCGAGCACATGGGACGGATCCGGGTAGTTCTTGAGGCTCTTGGACATCTTGCGGCCGTCCTCGGCGAGGATGTGGCCGGTCACGACGCAGTGCTGGAACGGAACCTGGTCGAAGAGGGCGGCCGCCAGCACCACCAGGGTGTAGAACCAACCGCGCGTCTGGTCGATGCCCTCGGCGATGAAGTCGGCGGGGAAGCGCTGGGCGAACCGCTGCTCGTTCTCGAACGGGTAGTGGATCTGGGCATACGGCATCGAGCCCGACTCGAACCAGCAGTCGAGCACCTCGGGGATGCGCCGCATCGTGCCTTCACAGCTGGCGCAGGGGAAGGTCACCTCGTCGACGACGTGCTTGTGGAGGTCGTCGAGCATAACCCCCGAGTGCTCGAACAACTCCTGGCGCGAACCGACACAGATCCGCTCCGTGCACTCCTCGCACTCCCAGATGGGCAGGCAGCTTCCCCAGTAGCGGTTGCGGCTGATCGCCCAGTCGCGGGCTCCTTCCAGCCAGTTGCCGAAGCGGCGGGTCCCGATCGCCTCCGGCACCCAGTGGATGGTGGAGTTGAGGTCGACCATGCGATCTCGAAAGCTCTCCACCCGGACGAACCACGTCGGGATCGCCTTGTAGATCAGCGGGGTCTCGGTGCGCCAGCAGAACGGGTAGGAGTGGTGGATCTGCTCCTGCTTGACGAGGGCGCCCCGCTCCTTGAGGAGCCGGATCAACGTGGCGTCGGCGTCCTTGACGTACTGGCCGGCGACGTCGGGTACCTCGTCGGTGAAGCGTGCCTCGGCGTCGACCGGATCGACGAGCAGACCCACCCCCGCCGCCTGCAAGGCGAAGAAGTCGGCTTCTCCGTAGGCGGGTGCCATGTGCACCAGACCGGTGCCCTCGTCCAGGTTGACGTCGTCGCTTGCGATCACCCGGAACGCGCCTCGCTCGTCGAGGTCGGCGAAGTAGTCGAAGGGGGGCCGGTAGTGGGTGCCGACGAGGTCGGCGCCGGTGGCCCGGCCGGTGATGACCGGGTCCTCGAAGGTGGCGGCCGCCAGCTCGCTTCCCAGCCAGTAGCGGCCCTCCAAACCACCGATCGAGCCGTCCACACGCACGTAGTCGATGTCGGCCCCGACCGCCACCGCGAGATGGCCCGGCAGCGTCCACGGGGTGGTGGTCCACACCAGCAGGTAGTCGCCGGCGGCGGCTGGGCCGTGGTCCTCGGCGATGCGAAGGCGGAGGGTGATGGCCGGGTCGTCGACGTCCCGGTAGTCGAGGTTGGCCTCGAAGTTGGAAAGGGGGGTGGTGGCGCCCCACGAATAGGGCATCACCTTGAAGTCCTGGTAGATCAGGCCCTTGTCCCACAGTGACTTCATCACCCACCACACGCTTTCCATGAAGTCGACGTCCATGGTGCGGTAGGCGTTCTCGAAGTCGATCCAGCGTCCGATGCGGCGCGTGATGGTCTCCCACTCCTCGGTGGTGTGCTCGACCATGGAGCGACAGGCGGCGTTGAACTCGGCGACGCCGAGCTCGTTGATCTGGCGGGGGCCGGAGACGCCGAGCTGTTTCTCGACCTCCATCTCGACCGGGAGGCCGTGGGTGTCCCACCCGAAGCGACGCTCCACCCGGTGGCCCTGCATCGTCCAGTAGCGGGGGATGATGTCCTTGACCACCCCTTGCAGGATATGGCCGTAATGGGGGCTTCCGGTGGCGAAGGGGGGCCCGTCGTAGAACGTGTATTCGGAGTCGGCGGGCCGGAGCTCGACGGAGCGGGCGAAGGCTTCGATCTCGTCCCACAAATCGAGGATCTCGTGATCGAAGGCGGCGAAGTCGAGCTGGGGCGGGACGCGCCGGAAACCGCCGTCTTGCGCTGGTGTCGTGTCGTCGTCCACGGTCTCGTCCTTCCCGACGTGCAGCCCGGCTGCGTATCTGTCCGGGACGAGAGGACCCGCGGTACCACCCGGATTACCGGAGCCTCGGCCCCGGTCACTTCGTTCGGCCCGATCTCGGTGGGCAACCGGCGGGGTCTACTCCCGGGGTGGCCGGTTTCTTCCCGCGGCTCGGGGGTGATGTCCTGCGCCGCCCGGCACCGACCTTTCACCGTCGTCGGCTCGCTCCACCCCGGGGAGGGCGCAGGCGCGTCCCCTTCGTCGCCTCGGGCGCCAATCTACACCCTCTCCCGGGCCCGATCAGCGCGCCGTTAGGATCGTCCGATGCGAGATCCCAGCCCGCTGCGCTCCCACCCCGAGGGCGTCGCCATCACCGTCTGGGTGGTGCCTGGTGCCCGCCGCACCGAGATCACGGGTCTGTACGGAGACGCCCTGCGGATGCGGATCGCCGCCCCTCCGGAGCAGGGACGCGCCAACCGCGCCGTCATCGAGATGCTGCAGGTCACCTTCGGCGCCGAGGTGCGTCAGATGGGGGGCGCGGTCTCCCGCCGCAAGCGGTTCCTGCTGCGGGGGATGACCGCCGCGGCGGCCACCGAGATCATCGACGCGTTGGGACGCTGACCGAACCGACCGACCTGGTATCGTCCGGCGACCGCAAGGAGGTCTCGCATGGGCAGACAGCTCGCGAAGTCGACGATGGAGCGTCTCCGCAAGAAGCTCGAGTCCGAGGAAGCCAGGCTGGCGTCGGTCATCTCGGAGTACGACAGGGTGTTCGAAGAGGCGCGTCTCGCCGAGACCGCCGCCGAACACAACGCCGACCCCAACAACGCAGACGGCGGGTCGCTGGCTTTCGAGCTGGAGATGGACCTGTCCGTGCAGCAGAATGCCAAGGAGCTACTGAAGAAGGTGCGTCATGCCATCGGCCGCATGGACCGGGGGGTCTACGGCACATGCGAGGTGACGGGGGAGCCGATCCCGCTGGCGCGTCTCGAGGCGCTGCCCTACGCCACCACCGTGGTCGAATGGGCACACCGCACCTGACCCCGCGCCGGGTCGCGGTCCTCCTTGCCCTCGGAGTCATCGCCCTCGACCAGGTCACCAAGGCCTGGGTGGTCGCCCTCGACAAACCTGTTCACCTCATCGGGGACTTCCTGCAGCTGAGGGTCAGCCGCAACTCGGGAGCCGCCTTCTCCAGCTTCACCGGAGGCGGCCCGGTCATCGCCGTGATCGCGCTGGTTGTCATCGGGATGTTGACGATCCTCATCGGACGGTCGCACCGCACCGTGGAGATCGTCACGATGGGCGCCATCCTCGGCGGCGCAACCGGCAACCTGATCGACCGCATCGTCCGGGGCTCCGGCGTGTTCGACGGCAAGGTCGTCGACTTCATCGACTTCTCGTTCTTTCCCTCGTTCAACGTCGCCGACAGCGCCCTCACCATCGGCATCACGGCGCTGCTCCTCGTGGCGATCTTCCGGCCGGAGCCGTGAGCGAGACACCGCGGTTCGTGGTGTCGGAGGCGCTGGCGGGGTCGAGGCTCGACCGCGTCGTGGCGGTGCTGGGGGACATGAGTCGGGCGACCTCGCGCGACCTCGTCTCCCGCGGCCTCGTCACCGTCGACGGCCTGCCCGCCGCCGCCTCGCAGCGCCTCGAAGCCGGGGCGGTCGTCGCCTTCCCCCCGCCACCTCCCCCCGAGCGCCTCACCGCTGCCCCGGTTCCCTTCACGGTGATCTGGGAAGACGAGGCGGTGATCGTGGTGGACAAGCCACCCGGTGTCGTGGTGCATCCCGGGGCCGGGCATCACGACGACACCTTGGTCAACGGACTGGTGCACCGTTTCCCCGACCTGGCGAAGCTGGGGTCGGAGCACCGCTGGGGCCTGGTGCACCGGCTCGACCGGGACACGTCGGGGCTGCTGCTGGTGGGCCGCACCCCACAGGTCCACCGCGCCCTGCAGCAGGCGTTACAGCGCCGGGAAGTGCAGCGCACCTACCTCGCGCTCGCCCACGGGAGCGTCGAGGCCGCCACCGGCACCGTGGAGGCTCCGATCGGCCGCGACCCGCGTCACCCGACCCGAATGGCGGTGACGTCACGGGGCCGTGCCGCCCGGACCCATTACCGGCGCCTTGCCGTCTGGGGCGGGGCCACCCTGCTGGAAGTGACGCTCGACACCGGGCGCACCCACCAGATCCGGGTGCATCTGGCGTCGATCGGAGCGCCGCTGGTGGGCGACCCGGTGTACGGGCGGCGTACCCTGCCGGCGGCCGAGCCGGGGCGGGTGTGGCTCCACGGCTGGCGCCTCCGCTTCCCGCATCCGGTCGGTGACCGCACCGTTGAGGTGGAGGCGCCGCTGCCGGCCGACCTCGCCGACTCGCTGGGGCGCCTCGGCCCCCCCGTTGGCGGGGAGGTCCCGGCGACGGGCTGAGGGTGGCCGCTCAGCCGAAGAAGGTGGAGGCGGTGTCGTAGAGCTTGTCGCTGACGCCGCGCACCGAGGCGCACGCCTCCTCCATCGGCACCGGCACGATCTCGGTGCCGCGTACCGCCACCATGACCCCGGACTCCCCGGCCACCGCCAGATCGGCTGCCCCGACCCCGAGCCGGGTCCCCAACACCCGGTCGAAGGCGGTTGGGGTGCCGCCGCGCTGGATGTGGCCGAGCACCGACACCCGCGTCTCGAACCCGGTCAGCTCCTCCAGCGAGCTGGCGATGGCGTAGCCGACGCCGCCGAGGCGGGAAAAGCCGAAAGCGTCCTTCCTCTCCTCCGGGTCGAAGCCGGGCGGCGGCTCGATACCCTCGGCGACGACCACGATCGAGTAGCTCTTGCCGCGGCGGTGGCGGGTCCGGATCACCTTGGCCACGTCTTCGAGGTCGTAGGGGATTTCGGGGATGAGGATCGAATCGGCCCCCCCGGCGATACCGGCATAGGTGGCGATCCAGCCCTTGGTCCGCCCCATCACCTCGACCACGATGACACGGTTGTGCGCTTCGGCGGTGCTGGCGAGCCGGTCGATGGCGTCGGAGGCGATCTGGACCGCGGTGTCGAAGCCGAACGTGACGTCGGTGCCGGAGATGTCGTTGTCGATCGTCTTCGGGACGCCAACCACCGGGAGGCCCTCTTCGCCCAGTTTCAGCGCCGAGGCGAGCGTGCCGTCCCCGCCTACCACGATGAGGGTCTCGATGCCGTTGCGCAGGATGGTGCGCCGGCAGCTCTCGTACCCCTCGCCGTGTACGTAGGGATCCATTCGCGAGGTGCCGAGCAGGGTGCCGCCTCGGGTCAGGATGCCGCGCACCGCGTCCCGGTCGAGCGGCATCGTGTGGCCCTCCATGAGGCCTTCCCACCCGTTGAGGACCCCGACCACCTCCGCGTCGTGAACTTCGGTGGCCCGGCTGGTGACGCCTCGTATGACCGCGTTGAGACCGGGGCAGTCACCCCCGGCGGTGAGGATTCCGATGACCTGCATGGTGCGGCTCCAAGTTGGGATGCGCGGACGGTATGAGGACACCAGCGTACCGACGATGATCGAGGCTGCATGCGATCTTGCCCCGAACGCGGCTTGGCTCCGCCGGGCACGGTAGGTTGAGGCTGCATGCGGCACGTCCCGCGACCGAGGAACGGAGGCAGCTATGGAACGCCCGGCGTGGAATCCCAAGATCGTGGTGGTCGGCATCGACGGCTCGGAGCATTCACGGCACGCCGCCCGGGTCGGGGTGGCCCTGGCGCGCCAGAACGGCGCCGCCCTCCACCTGGTCACGGTGGTGCGTCCGCCGGAGGGCTGGTGGGGCATCGTCGGCTCCCCGCCCACCCCGACCGCCCTCAGCAAGTCGCTGGCCGACGCCCAGCACGAGATCCTCGATTCGGTGCTCTCGGACCTCGACCTGTCGGGGCTCGACTACCAGACCGTCGAGGAGGTCGGAGACCCGGGACGAACCATCATCCGGCACTGCGAGGAGGCCGACGCCGATCTCCTCATCCTGGGGACGCGCGGGGCGGGACTCATCGAGCGGATCATGCTGGGGTCGGTGGCGAGCCGCGTCGCCCAGGACGCTCCCTGCCCGGTGATGCTGGTGCCCTGAGGCTCAGCTCAGTAGAGGAACATCGGCTTGCCGGTGACGTGGCGGACCTTGGCCCGGTACTCGTCGATGTCGTACAGCTCGTCGGTGTCGACCCGCTTGACGCCCTCCTTGGTGACGGCGATCGGAACGGTCGTGTAGGTGCCGCCGCGCAGCGCAACCATGCGCCCGGTCGAGCCCTCCAGCGCCAGGTCGGCGGCCATCACGGCGTAGTTGGTTGCCACCATGAGGTCGAGCGAGTCGGGGCTGCCCGACCGCATCAGGTAGGCGACCTGCTGGTAGATGATGCCCTCCCCGGTGCGTTCCTTGAGCAGTTCCCCGGTCAATGCCCCGATGCCGCCGAGCTTGCGGTGCCCGTAGGCGTCCTCGTCGCCTCTCAGCACCATCTCTCCCTCCAGCAGCCGGGCTCCCTCCGAGATCGTCACCATGGCGTAGTTGGAGGGGTTCTCCCGCTTGTCCTTCATGAGGAGCTCGGCGAGGCGGTCGATGTCGAACGGGACTTCGGAGATGATGGTTCGCTTCACCCCCGCCAGGTAGGCGGTGATGAGGGCGGTCTCGCCGCTGTAGCGCCCGAACAGCTCGACGACCGCGATCCGCTCGTGGGAACCGGTTGCGGTGCGCAGGTTGTGGATGAACTGCACGCCGCGGGTCACCGCAGTCGAGAAGCCGATGCAGTAGTCGGTGCCGTGCACGTCGTTGTCCATCGTCTTCGGGATGGCGATGACCGGGACGCCTTCTTCGTGCA
>CAYUDA010000037.1:0-11276 GCA_964443425.1 uncultured Acidimicrobiaceae bacterium | reverse complement strand
ACGACGAATCCGAACAGCTCGCCGACCCGCCCCGCGATCAGCTCCGGCTCATCGTCCGCGACGTGCTCGCCAAGGCCAGCCGACACGAGGACAGCCTTGCGTTCCTGCACGAACTCCCCCGGACGCAGCCCGAACCGGTGATCACCCTGGAGGACTCCTCAGACGTGATCGTCGAGCTGATCCCGGCGCCCCGCGCCGCCGCCCTCCCCCAAGAGGTCCTCAAACCGGCTCAGTGAGCGCCAACCAGGCCGCCTGCGCGACCGCGAAGGCCCGGCCCGCCTCCACCACCGCGGCACCGGCCCGGAAGTCGCCTCCCTCGATCTCGATCACGACCGTGACACTGTGAGCGTCCCCCGCCTCGTGGTCGTGGATTCCCACCACCAGCGGCAGCGGGCTCGCCCCTACCAGATCGGCCACAGCCGCCACCACCGCCTCGTCGAAACCCTTCCCGGTGGAACGAGCCCGGCGCTCGGCGCGGGACCCGTCCCGGCCCACCACCTGCACCGTCACACCGGCAGCACCCTCCTCCACCGTCACTGCGTCGAGCATCGGGGGCGACGACAGCAGCGGCGCCGGCGGAGGCGCCGATTCGGGCTCGGCCTCCGGCACCGCCCCGGATGGCACCACCACGGTGCGGTGCTCGGTCGTCCCCTCCCGGCCGCCCTGCGGGAACGCCACCACCGACGCGGCCCCCGGCGGAGGCGGAGGTCCGGAGGTCGGCACCGTGCCGGACGCCATCGCGGATCGCATGCCGTGCGTCGCCAGAACCCGCTGCACCGCCAGCCCCACCCGGTCCGGGTCGGCGCCGGCGGCAAGCTGCACCCGCACCCCGGAGACCCCGTCGTCGTCGTCGACTTCGGCGCCGTCGATGCCCGGAATGGTGAGCAACTCGTCGCGCAGGGAATCGGCGGCCACGCTCACAGCCTCCTCGCGGCCGCCGGCATCCGCTGCCGGCGGCGCCACTGCAGGTAGGCCACCAGCTCACGTGGTGAGGGCGTCGCGTCGGGGTCACCGTAGGCTGTCACCATCCGCCACCGCAGGTAGTCGCGGTCCGGAAGGGGGAGGAAAGGAGGGCGCCACCACCACCGGCGGCGGGAGAACGCGGCAAGGGTGCGCACCCCCTCAATCCACAGAGAGGGCCGCCGACCGACAGCCCGAGCAGAACCCCACGACCACATCAAAGCGCATCGTACCGCGCCGCGGTTGTTCGGGCGGAATCCCACAACCGGGAGCCACTGATATCCTTCCAGGGCCGCGGTCGACGACAACCCAAGGAGCACCCGTGACGGTCACTGCCCAGAATCTCCACTGGTTCAGGCAGCGTTTCGACGCCATTGCCGACAACATCGAACGTGTCATCCAGGGCAAGCGCGAGACGATCGAGCTGACCACCACCTGCCTGCTCTCCGGAGGCCACCTCCTCATCGAGGACGTCCCCGGCGTCGGCAAGACCCTCCTGGCGAAATCCCTCGCACGATCGATCGACTGCTCCTTCCAGCGCATCCAGTTCACCCCGGACCTCCTCCCCTCCGACGTCACCGGAGTGGCGGTGTGGGACCGCGACTCGTCCCACTTCGTGTTCCGGCCCGGGCCGGTGTTCGCCAACGTCGTGCTCGGCGACGAGATCAACCGGGCCAGCCCCAAGACCCAGTCGGCGCTGTTGGAAGCCATGGAGGAGCACCAGGTCACCGTCGACGCCGTGACCCGGCCGCTCGGCCCCCCGTTCATGGTCGTGGCCACCCAGAACCCGATCGAGCACGAAGGCACCTACCCGCTCCCGGAGGCCCAGCTCGACCGCTTCATGATGCGCCTCACCATGGGATACCCGGAACGGGACAAGGAGCTGGAGATGCTGCGCACCCACGGCGACCACTCCACCTACGACGACCTGAATCCCGTGGTCACCGGAGACGACGTGGTGCGGATGGCCGACCTCACCCGCCGCATCTACGTCGCCGACGTGATCGGCTCGTACCTCGTCGACCTCGCCGAGGCATCACGCAACGATCCCGACGTGCTGCTCGGGGCATCCCCGCGGGCGACCCTGTTCCTGCAGCGAGCGGCCCGCACCCACGCCGCCAAGCAGGGACGCGAGTATGTGGCGCCCGACGACGTCAAGGAGATGCTCCATCCGGTCCTCAACCACCGGCTGATCCTCCGCCCCGAGGCGCAGATGCGTGGTGTCACCGTCGGCGACGTCGTCGAGGGCATCAGCGCCGGAGTCGGAGTGCCCGGAACCCGGGCGGCGGTCTGATGCCCACCGTCCGGGGTTGGGCGGCGCTCGGAGCGGCACTGGCGCTCATCGTGCTCTGGATCGCCTTCGGGGAACGGCTCCTGCTGGCGGCAGCCATCTTCCTCGTGCTCTCGGTGCTGTTCGGGGTGACCTCGGTGCGGCGGGCCGCGCCCCGGATCCAGGTTCAGCGCACCATCACCCCGTTCCAGGTCCACGACGGCGATCGCGCCGTCGTCGAGGTCGCCCTCGTCTCGCACAACCGCATCTACCAGGCGATCACCGAAGACGTCGTGCAGCGCCTCGGCACCGCCACCTTCGTCGCCGATCGCATCGAGCCCGGCGAGCCCATGCTGGCCCGCTACGAAGTGCTGTGCCGGCCCCGCGGCGTCTACCAGGTGGGTCCGGCCGCGGTGAAGGTGCGGGACCCGCTCGAGATGGCCGAGTCCACCTCGCAGGACCGCGCCATCGACCGGCTCGTCGTCTATCCGGTGGTGGAGGACCTCCAGGGGGTCCCGATCACCCGGGGCCAGGACCCCAACGCCAGCTCGGCCCGGGCCAACTACTCGCAGGCCGGCGGGGAGGACTTCTACACGCTGCGCGAGTATGAGCGCGGCGACGACCTCCGCCGGGTCCACTGGCCCTCCTCGGCGCGCCGCGACGAGTTGATGATCCGCCAGCTCGAGACCCCTTGGCAGTCCCGGGCCCTGGTGCTGCTCGACCCCCGGGCCGGCGCCTACCCCACCGCCGACACTTTCGAACACGCGGTGCGCGCCACCGCCTCGGCGGCACGGCACCTGTACCGCAGCGGCTTCTACCCCATCGTCTGGACCGGCACCGGCAACGAGACCGCCGTTGCCAGCTCCGACGCCTACCGCATCGTGATGGAGGGCTTGGCCACCATCGAGCCGGTACCCGACCTCGATCTCGGCTCCTTCGTGCAGCGGCTGCGACGCCGCGGCCTCAGCGGGGGCGCCCTGGTGTTCGTCACCGGCCAGCCCGACCAGCCGACGGTGCCCGCCCTCCACCTCCTGGCACGTGACTTCTCTCGGACCGTCGTCATGGCGGCCACCCAACACGACAACGACGCCACGCTGCAGATGCGCAACACCGGGGCGATCCTCGTCCTGGCGGGGCCCAGGTCCGCCTGGGCCGCGGCGTGGCGGGACGCGATGGAGCACGCATGGTCTACCGCTACAGCTGGCTAGCGGGGATCGCCTCCCTGCTGTTCGCCTTCGTCGGCCTCACCCGGCTGCTGCGTCCCACCGTCACCGGACCCCCGTGGCAGCCGGTCGTCCTCGCCGGCCTCGTGCTCGGCATCGCCATCACCTGGGTCGCCCTCAGCTTCCGGGCCCACATCCTGGCGGCGGTGGCCATCAACGCGGTCGCCTTGGTCGTCGCCGTCGCCCGGATCGCCGCCCCCGAGACCACCACCTTGCTGCTCCCCACCAGGCGCACCGTCTCGGAGCTGCACGAGCAACTCTCCCAAGCCCTCTCGGTCATCCGCCACGGCCTGGAGCCGGTGATCCCCCTCAGCGGCATCGTCGTCATCGTCATCGCGGCCATGTGGGGCGCCGGGATCCTCCTCGCCTGGGGACTGCTGCGCGGCCACCCCTACGTGGCGCTCGTCCCCCCGCTCGTCATGGCCCTCCAGTTCGCCACCATGGACCGGGGTGAGAGCGGGGTTGGCCGCATTCTCGTGTTCCTGCTCCTCGTCGCCGCCTCCCTGCTCGCCGTCACCCTCGACGAGAGGGACCAGACCGCGGGCCGCATGGTGCAACGAGGGGGCTGGCCCGCCACGTCTCGCGCCCGACTCTCGGGATCGGCGGTGGTCCTCGTCGGCCTCACCCTCGCCGGCAGCCTGTTCGGCGTCGGGGTGCTGGGGGAAGCCGTCCCCCGAGACGGCGTGGCGGACTGGCGCACCGCCACCGGCCTCACCGGGGAGTTCTTCGGCAGCGTGTCGTACAACCCCTTCATCGGGATCCGTCAGAAGCTCGTCAACGGGAGCACCGTTCCGCTGTTCCGGGCCCGGGTCACCGGCGACGTCCCGGCCGACCACGTCTACTTCCGGCTTGTGACGATGGAGACCTACGACAACAACCAGTTCTATGCCAACCACCCCGAGGTGGTCCCCGTCACGCAACGGCCGTGGGAGCAGCAGGGATATCAATTCGCCGGTGAGACCGCCACCGTCGTCGCCGACATCGTCATCGACCGGCTCGAAATGGACTGGATCCCCGAGGCCTACTCCCCGGTCGACGTCACCGCCGACCGCACCTTCCTCGAGACCCTCCGGGTCCGACCCGACGACGCGGCGCTGCGCCTCGAGGGCGGCCTCACGCTCGAAGGCATGAGTTACCGGGTCGAATCGGAGATGCCGGTGCTCGATGCCTCCACCCTCGCCGCTACCACACGCGGCGAGCTGTCGGGGTCGTTCCGGGCTGCGGAGGAAGCCGCCGAGGACGTACCCGAGCCGCTGGAGGCGCCGGGCCGGGTGACGCCGCCCGACGTGGAACGCTACCTGCAACTCCCCGACGACCTCGATCCCGTTCTGTGGGACCTCGCCCGGGAACGCACCGCCAACCTGGAGACCTCGTTCGAGAAGGGCATCGCCCTCGAGGCGTGGTTCCACTCCGACGCCTTCCGCTACACCACCGACATCGACCCGGGTCACGCCGCCTCCGACCTCGGTGCCTGGCTCCTCGACGACACGTCACCGAACTACCACGCCGGGTACTGCGAGAATTTCGCCACCGCCATGGCGGTGCTGGCCCGCATGGTCGGCGTGCCATCCCGGGTGGTGCTCGGCTTCACTCCCGGTGAGCCCGATCCCGCCGACCCAGGAGTCGTCGTGGTGCGGGACCGCAACGCCCACGCCTGGGTGGAGCTGTGGATCCCCGGCCTTGGCTGGGTCCGGTTCGACCCCACCCCCCGGGGTGACGGCGTGAATCCGACCACCTACTCGGACGTGACCAGCCTGCTCGGCTTCGATCTCACCTCCTACCTCAACCTCGCCGACCCGTCCCTCATCCCGGCGCTGCCGGGCCAGCCCCGCCGGCCCGACCAGTTCGGCGAGGGGGACGAGGCTCCCGTCTCTGCCAGTGATCTCCCCGCCAACTCCCCCGGTATCCATCTCCCCCGATGGGTCACCGTGGCAGTGCCGCTGGCGCTTCTCGTCCTGCTGGCGGTGGTCGCCGTCCCCGCGGTGAAGTGGCGGCGACGGCGGCGGCGCCTCCGCCGGCTCGAGCAGGGTGACGTCACCGCCGCCTGGGAGGAGATCGTTGCCCGGCTCACCGACCTCGGCCAGCCCCCGAACGCCGCCCTCACTCCCAACGAGCTCGCCGCCGCGGTCGACCCCGCCATGCGACCCCTGGCATCGGTCTACGGGAAGGCGGTCTATGGACCCGACGGCGGCCTCAGCCCGGCGCACGTCGACACCGCCCGCAGCTCCTTCGACCGCACCGCAGCGGTGCTCGCGTCGCGGTTCGGGGCCCGGCAGCGCTTCCTCGCCTGGTACCGACCGGGCACGCTGAGGGCGCGGCACGGCAACGGCAGACGGTCTCGTTGAGCGTTGAGGTCCGCCCCGGTCAGCCGGCGGCTTCGACCTCGGAGAGCACGTCGTCCTCGACCCGGCGCAGCATGCCGAGGAACTGATCGCGGTCGAGTTCGAAGCGGGTGACGTCCTCTTCGACGGAGACGGCGATCTCGTTGATGGCGACGAAGAAGGCAAGCTGACCCTGGCGGAGGGCGTCGAGCAACTCATCCTCGTCCTGGGCGACCCGGAAGATGGTCTGGCCGTCGGTGATGAGCTTCACCGAGGCGAGGTGGTCTTCCAGGTCCGCGGTGCGGCGCAGATAGTCCCAGGCGCGGCGCACCCGTTGCACCGACATGCCGTTGTCGAGGAGGCTCTTCACCACCCGGAGGGCGACGAGGTCACGAAACGAGTACAGCCGGCGCCTCCCCGGCCGTCCCCCTGTGGATTGGATCGTCGGCGTGACGAGATTGACCTTGTCCCAGTATCGGAGTTGATGTGCGCTGCATGCGGTGAGCCGTGAAGCCTGCTGCGCCGTGAAACCTTCCAACACCCCTCCCTCACACCGGGATCCAAGGACCGCTGCAACCACGCCTGCAGCCGAACCCCACACCTCTTCGTACAACGACTCGGGACGGTCACTCTAGCCGTCTCGATGCCACCTCTGTCGGGTGCGTTCGAGCCACGACTCGAGGCGTCCGGAGACGCCGTCGCCTCCGCCCTTTCGGACATTCAACGTGAGCCATCCGGCCGAAGCCGCCATCACGATGAACCCGGCAACCGCGATCCAGGGCGAGCTCGTGAACGAGAAGAGCATGACCAGAAGGCCCACGGCGAAGCCCACCAGAGCGAGCCGCCGCCCGCGTCGACCCACCGACCGCAGCGTCGTCTTGGCAACGGTCTCGGCGAGCTTCGGATCCTCTTGATAGAACTGGCGCTCGATCTCCTCGAGGATTCGCTGCTCTCGCTCGTTCAGCGGCATGCGATCGTCTCCACCTCGCGGATGGCCGGACCGGCCAAGTATACCGTTGCCCCACCCTACGAACCCGTACCATCTTCCGCCGAATCCCCCGCCGCGGGAGGCGTGGCAGGAGGGGGCGGAACCAGACGAGCGGGCACCACCGCCTCGTCGCCGAAGCGGGCCCGAACCTGCTCGGCGGCCTCCGCCGCGGCGTCTCGGGGGCCCCGGTCCAAGGTGAGTTGACGGGGATCCTCGGCGGTGGTGAGCCCGCCGGTGGCAAGGCCGAGAAGGCGGATGCCGCGGTCGCCCACCCCGGCCCGCTGGTAGAGGAGGCGAGCCCCGTCCCACAGCGCCGGAGTGCGGTCCACCGGCGCGAGCAGGGTGAGGGAGCGGCTGACGGTGGTGTAGTCCCCGAAACGCACCTTGAGGGTGAGGGAACGGCCGGCGCGACCGGCCCGCCGCAGCCGGGCCGAGAGGCGATCACACAGCCGGAGCAAGGCGGCGTCGATCGCCTCCCGTTCGATCAGGTCGTGTTCGTAGGTGGCTTCGACCGAGACCGATTTGACCGTCTCCCCGGGGACGACGTCGCGTTCGTCGATCCCGTGCGCCAGCGCCGCCAGGTGACGACCGAGGCTGCGGCCGACCCGGCGCTCCAGCACGCCACCCGGCACCGCCGCCAGCTCGCCGACGGTGGCGACACCGAGCAGCTCCAGCTGTGCCAACGTCGCCTCGCCGACCCCCCACAGCCGCCGCACCGGCATCGGATGCAGGTACCCCAGCTCGGTGCCGGCCTCCACCAGCAGCAGGCCGTCGGGCTTGGCGTCGTCGGAAGCCAGCTTGGCGAGGAACATCGAGGTGGCGATGCCCACCGAGGCGGGCAGGCCGAGGTCCTCCCTGATCCTGCGCCGTAACGCCGACCCGACCGCGGCCGGGTTCGGGTAGTGGCGGCGCAGGCCACCGATGTCGAGAAAGGCCTCGTCGACCGACAGCCCCTCCACCAGGGGAGTGAACGTTGCGAGCAGGTCGAACAAGCCGGCAGAGACCTCGCCGTAGGCGGCGCCGTCGGGCGGCAGGAACCGGGCCCGCGGGCAGAGCCGGCGGGCCTCACCGATCGGCATCGCCGAGCGCACCCCGACCCGGCGCGCCTCGTAGCTGGCCGACGCCACCACCCCGCGCCGCCCCAGGCCGCCTACCACCACCGGCACGCCGCGCAGCGACGGGTCTCGCAGCCGCTCCACCTCCACGAAGAAGGCATCCATATCGACGTGGAGGAACCGCTCCTCGAAGCGCTCCATCGGCCTCACGGTACCCAACCGGCGTGACACCGCGGGCTCCCGCACCCCGGCCGATCTGCCAGACTCCCGCCGATGCCGTCCATCCACCTCGTCCGCCACGGTGAAGTCGACAATCCCCACCACATCGTCTACGCCGACCTTCCCGGATACCGGCTCAGCGCCCGGGGCCGTCGCCAGGCCGCCGCCGCGGCAGACCGCCTCGCTTCCGCTCCCATCGCGGCGGTGGTGACCTCACCACTGGAGCGGGCCGTCGAGACCGCCGCCATCCTCGCCGCTCCCCACCGCCTGGCGCCGGTCGCCGACGAGGCGCTCTTCGAGTGGCGGCTCGGTTCCCGCTGGGCGGGAACCAGGTGGGAGGACCTGCCGGACCGGTTCCCCGGCGAGCTGGAGCACTACCTGCAACAGCCCGACACGATCCCCGCCGCCCCCGAGTCGCTCCAGGACGTGGGAGCCCGGGTCGCCGCCGCCGTCACCCGCTGGCGGGCACAGATACCCGACGGGGAGCTGGTGTTCGTCTCCCACCAGGATCCGATCCAAGCGGGACGGCGCGCCCTCACCGGCGCCGGCTTCGCCCACTTCCATCAGGCCAAACCGGGCCACGCCTCCGTCCTCACCTTGGCCCCCGGCCCCGAGCCTGCCGGCCCGTGGCGCGAGGTCTCCTCCTGGGAACCCGACCAGGGGGTGCGGTTCCCGCCCCTCGAGGAGTCGGCCGGCACCTGACGGACGCCGACCTCGCCATAATGCCGGGATGAGCCGCGCCCCGTTCCTCGTCGCCGCGCTGTCGATGGTGGCCGCCCTCGCCTGGGCGGCCCGCCTCGCCACCGACCCGGCGCCCCTCGCCGCCTCCTCGGCGCTGCTGGTATCGGCCGGGATGCTCGGGTTCGGCCTCATCACCGCCGCCGGGCTGCTGCTGAGCCGGGGGCGCTGGGCCCGCAACGTCGCCCTCGCCCTCGGCGCCTTCGAACTGGCGATGGCGGCCGTCCTCGACCTCGACGCGGTGACCGTCGCCGCCTCATGCCTCAGCGGTGCCACCCTCATCGCCGCCGGCGGCCCCTGGCTCGACGGTTGGCTGCGGCGCCGCCCGGCGGCCGGCGCTCCCGGCGCCAAGCCGCTGGCGGTGACGATGGGCGCCCTGGGAATGGTGCCGGTGCTCGGCCTCGCCGCTCCCGGCGGGATCGGGCCCGCCCACTTCGTGCTGGCCGCGGCCGCGGTGGGAGCCGCCTGGGCCTACTCCCGCTCCCACCGGTGGGGCCTGTGGGCGTTCCGGATCGCGATCCCGGCTACCGGCATCCCTGCCGTGCTCGCCTCCCCTTTCCTCGGCGCCCTGACCCTCGCCGCCCTGCTCACCGCCCTCACCGCCCTCGCCTGGACCCGGGAGGCTCGCCTCGCGGTCGATCCCGAACTCGCCACCCTCCCGGGACCGCGCCTCGCCACCCCCCGCCGGGAGGCGCCGTGACCTCCCGCGGACCGGTGGTGCTTCCCGCCGCCCTCGCCGCCGTCGCCGGGGCGGGTGCAGGTTGGGTGCTGTTCGAGGGGACTCCCGGGGCCGCCGCCGGGGCTGCCACCGGGTTGGTGGTGGCGCTCGCCGTCTGGCTCACCGGCATCCGCTGGCTCGTCGCCGCCCCGGTCGTGGCGGGGGCCGCCGTCGGCGGCTTCCTCGGCGCCAGCATCGTGCACACCTTG
The DNA here is from genome assembly GCA_964443425.1 of uncultured Acidimicrobiaceae bacterium. Classification (GTDB taxonomy): domain Bacteria; phylum Actinomycetota; class Acidimicrobiia; order Spongiisociales; family UBA5794; genus CAYQEC01. The sequence continues at coordinate 1,575 of CAYUDA010000037.1, read as the reverse complement.
TGCCGGCCCGAGGGTTGCGGCGGACTGGAAGCCGTCGCCGGGGTGCTCACCGCCGCCGGCGCCATGGTGGGGATCGGGCTCGTCATGGCGCTCGCCCTGCGCTCCTTCGAGGAGTACCGCAACGCCGTCGACGAGCAGCGACCACCCCCCACCGTGGGATGTGAAACCGACGAGAATCCCTGAGCGGTTCGCTCCCCGTCAGGGGGCGCCGAACACCAGGGCCACGTTGTGGCCGCCGAACCCGAACGAGTTCGACATGGCGGTCGTGATCGACACCTCCCGCGCCTCGTTGGGCACGTAGTCGAGGTCGCAATCCGGGTCGGGAGTGGTGTAGTTGATCGTCGGCGGCAGCACTCCCTCCCGGATCGCCAGGACCGAGGCGATCGCCTCCATCGCCCCGGCCGAGCCGAGGAGGTGACCCGTCATCGACTTGGTCGACGAGATCGGGATCCGCCACGCGTCGTCCCCGAAGACGGTCTTGATGGCGAGCGTCTCGGTGGCGTCGTTGGCCTGGGTCGACGTGCCGTGGGCATTGATGTAGCCGAGGTCGGCCGCCGCCACACCGGCGTCGTCGAGGGCGTGCTGCATGGCGCGGGCGGCCCCCGCTCCCCCGGGCCGGGGAGCGGTCATGTGGTAGCCGTCGGCGGACATGCCGTAGCCAAGGACCTCGGCGTAGATCGTGGCGCCGCGGGCGATGGCGTGCTCCCGCTCCTCCAGGATCAGCACCGCGGCTCCCTCCCCCATCACGAACCCGTCACGGTCGGCGTCGAAGGGGCGGCTCGCTGCCTGCGGATCGTCGTTGCGGGTGCTCACCGCCCGCGACGAGGCGAAGCCGGCGACGGCCAGCTCACAGATCCCCGCCTCGGTGCCGCCCGCCACCATCACGTCGGCGGCGTTGCGGCGGATGATCTCGGCGGCGTCGCCGATGGCGTTGGCCGAGGCGGCGCAGGCGGTCACCGTGCAGATGTTGGGCCCGTAGAGGTGGAAGGCGATCGAGACCACCCCGCCCGCCATGTTGGAGATGATCTTGGGGATCGCCAGCGGGGAGACCCGGCCCGGTCCCCGCTCCGACAGCACCAGCACCTCCTCCTGAGTGGTGGTGATGCCGCCGGTGCCCGAGCCGAAGACCACGCCGGCCCGCTCCGCCGCCGGGTCGTCTTCCTCGTAGGCGATGCCGGCGTCGGCGAGGGCCTGCTGGGTGGCGACCCAGAAGAGTTGCGCGTTGCGGTCGTAGCGGCGGGCCTCGCGCCTCGTCATGTAGGACTCGGGTTCGAAGCCCTTGACCTCGGCGGCGATCTGGCAGCTGAACCCGGTGGGGTCGAAGAGGCTGATCCGGTCCACCCCGGAGACACCGGCGATCAGATTCGCCCACGATTCATCGACCCGGTGTCCGAGCGGGTTGATGGTCCCCAAACCGGTGACAACCACCCGCCGCCGCGTATTCACGTCAGGCACGTGGTCAGTTGCCGAGCTTGGCGCTCACGACGTCGACCGCCTGGCCGACCGTCGTGATCCCCTCTGCTTCGTCGTCGGGAATCTTGACGTCGAAGTTGTCCTCCAGCGCCATCAGCAGCT